>JAEUJT010000396.1 GCA_016793525.1 Archangium sp.
CCTGGTGGCTGGTCTGCGCGGCGCGGCAGATCACTCGGGCGATGGCCAGGTGACGTTGTCGGAGGCCTTCGGCTACGCCAACCGCCTCACCATTCGCGACACCGCCACGCGCACGCGTGAGGCACAGCACCCGAGCTTCGACTTCAGGCTGCGCGGGCGACAAGACGTGGTGCTGACCTCGGTGCAGTCCGCCGGCGCGCAGCTGGTGTTGGCGCAAGACCGCGGGCCGCTCGAGGTGGTGCAGCTCTCCACGGGGCTGACGGTGGTCGAGGCCATGCCTGGTGAGCGGGTGGTGCGCCTGACGTTGCCGCCCGGTGGGTACCTGGTGCGGAGGGTGCTCGACGACGGCAGGGTGCGCTCGCGCGAGGTGCAGGTGAAGGCCGATCAGGCGCTCTTCGTCGAGGAGGCGTCGCTCACGCTGGTGGGCGCTCCGCCGACGGCGAGTAAAGGAGTGGAGCCGAGCCACCTCCGCGGCCGGTACGAGTTCTCGCTCGGCATGGGGGCGATTCCGCTCGCGCTCTTCTCGTCAACGGCGGCGACCTTCTGGTCGTTGAGCGGCGACGCCACGTGGTTTTTCAGCGGGGTGTTCGGCCTGCGCGCGACGGTGCGGTACACGCACCTCACCGAGCCGAATCTCATCGAGCTTCAGCCCGCGTTGGTGGCGGCGCCGAGCCTGCTCGAGACGGAGCGCCAGTCGATGCGTTTGGGCCTCAGCGTCGGCCTGGGCCCTGGCGTGTGGAGCCCCGACGGCAACCCGGACCCGGCGGCTCGGGAGTTCGGAGACACGCGGCCCTTCGAGTGGAAGATGACCGTGAGCGGAGCCTTGGGCGTCGAGTTGACCTGGGTGTTTTTTGGCTCGCCGCGCGCGGGCGGGTGGGGTGTGCGGTTGGGAGCGAACCTCCATGCCGCTTTCCCGAGGGCCACGGGGCTGGCGATCTTCCCCGGGTTTCACGTCGAGCTGGTCACGACACAGGGCGCCGCCCGCTGAGTCAGCCGATGACGTAGCGAAAGACCATCAGCACGAGCACGGCGGTCCACAGCCCGTGGAAGATGCCGCCGAACATCGCGAGCCGGCGAACGAGGGGCGCGAGCTTCTCAGGCGTGGCATCGGCGGTGAGCTGCGCGTCGATTTTGTCCCACGTGCCGCCGACACCGACGGCGCCGACGACCGACATCACGATGGCCAGGCCGAGCGCGATGTGAATGGCCTTGGGCATCGCCGCGAAGCCGCCCATCGCGAAGATGAGGCCGAGCCCGGTGAGCAGCACCATGGGTCCGCTGATCATCGAGGCGATGCTGGTGCGCTTCATTCGGTCACGTAGGCCAGGGAAGGCGGTCGGCCCCGCGGCGATGGAGGTGCGAACGTCACGTGTCGCGAAGAGTGAGGCACCGAACCACATGGCCATGAAGATGAAGTGAACGAGTCGAAGGGAGAGAATGAGCACGCGCCTCCCTATGAACCCCGCACCGATGATGCAATGAACGGTGAAAGCCCCACCAGAGTCCCCTTGACCGCCAGAAGTCAGGCAAGTATCAGCGTCGCGTCGGCTACCGCAGCATCGGGAAGTGGCTCAGCCTGGTAGAGCACTTGGTTCGGGACCAATCCCTGATTCGCAGCCGGTGCCGTCATCAACCTCTTGAATTCTGAAGAGAAATCGCCGCTCACGAGGCGCGCCAATACGTCTGCCGGCGAGGGCCGCACTACCGGCGCACTAAGGTTCTGAAGAGCCTGCAGGTTCTGTTCGACGGCGTCGTTGTTGATGATCCACTTGCGGGTTCCGCTGAGGCCGAGATCCATCGCGTCTACGCCTTGGCGCATGTCCTCCATGTCGAGGTGCCCGTAGGTTTGGAGCGTCAGCCGCGCGTCCTTGTGGCGGAGCATTCGCTGAACGGCTGCAGCGGCAACGCCGGTCTTCAGCATCAGGGTCGCGGTGGTGTGTCGGAGATCGTGGAAGCGCACGTGCCGCGGCACAGGTTGCACCCAGAGCTTCTGCGTGCACCGGGGGCAGCGGGCGGGGGCGTTGGTCGTGACGTTGTTCTGGTACTTGCAGCCGCTGCGACGACAGACGTGCTTGTAGCCGACGACAACGCCAGCCCGCCCAAGCGCGGTGCGGAGGACCTTGTCGAGCCCCAGACCTCTTGGGTGCATGGTGCCGTCTGGCTTCGGGAACACCAGCTGGGACTTGGAATCCCTCATCGCCTTCTCGAGGAAGGGCTTCAGGTCCTTCGCGATGGGGAGCGACTCTGCGGATCCGCCTTTGGTGGTGTCGCTGTCGTACGACCGGCAGACGCGAATCACGTTTTCGTTGAGGTCGACGTCCATCTTCCGCAGGCCGAGTAGCTCGCCCAGCCGCATGCCCGTGTAGAGGGCCGTCGCGAACAAGGGCCTCCAGCGTTCGTTGAGCGACTGGAGGAGCAGCGGAACCTCCTCGAAAGCCAACGCCGTCGGCAACCGCTTGGGGACCCGCCGCTTGGCGACCCTCGTCACCGGATTCTCACCGCCCCACTTCTCGTGGCGGATGGCGAGGTTGAAGATCTGCGCCAGAATCTGGCGGAGGTTGTTGATGCTCTTTGGCTTCAGCAGGCCGTCCTTCTTGGCAAGGAGCGCCTCCACGACACCTGGCGAGATGTCCGGGAGCCGTATGTCGCCGAGAACAGGAGTCAGGTGTTTGGCCGCAAAGGGGATCTGCGTGGTCGACCTCAGCTTCGAGGCGTGAACGGTCGACCACCAGAGGAACAAGTCGCCGAAGGTCAACTCGTCCCCGGCTCGTTCCAGTGGCTCCAGACCAAGCCGCTGACGGTCCGCCTTCGACTCGAGGTCG
>JAEUJT010000464.1 GCA_016793525.1 Archangium sp.
GCTTCCCGGGACGCAAGTCCCCTGAAGACCCGTTGGAGACTACAACGTTGATAGGCCGGGTGTGTAAGCGCAGTAATGCGTTCAGCTAACCGGTACTAATCGGTCGTGAGGCTTACTTTCCTTTATCTCGATGACGCGTGAAATATCACGTCATGAATAGAGGTTCGCACCGTGGTGAAAATTCCCACGTGTATTTCGGCACCCGATGAGAACTCACTTTGATCTCGTCTGAACTTTGAATTCACTTTTCTTCGTATGAACTTAAACGATTTCCGGTGGCTATATCGGAGAGGTCACACCCGTTCCCATCTCGAACACGGAAGTTAAGCTCTCCAGAGCCGATGGTACTCCGCGGGAAACCGCGCGGGAGAGTAGGTCGCTGCCGGATGTTTTGCCCCCGACATTCTTAACGGAATGTCGGGGGCTTTTTTTTTCTTCGCTTTCGCTGAATCGTTGACCCTGGTGTTCGACCACGGGTAACCTCTCGAAGGCTGTTCGTGTCGAGCGGGTCGAGGTGAGATGAAGAAGCCCACGCTTTTCGGCAAATATCTCCTGCTCGAGCGGCTCAATGTCGGTGGAATGGCTGAGGTTTTCGCCGCCAAGGCATTCGGGGTTGAAGGCTTCGAGCGGATTCTCGCCATCAAGAAAATCCTCCCCACCATGGCGGAGGACAGCGAGTTCATCACGATGTTCATCGATGAAGCTCGCATCAGCGTGCAGCTGAGCCACGCAAACGTCGTTCACATTCACGAGTTCGGAAAGCACGAAGACGCGTATTACATCGCGATGGAGTACGTGTCGGGGAAGGACCTCCGCGCGTTGCTTGAGCGGTTTCGCCGGCGCCGCGAGATCATGCCCTCCGCGATGGCGATGTATTGCGCCGCCAAGCTCTGCGAAGGCCTCGACTACGCCCACCGGAAGAAAGACGCCCGGGGCCAAGAGCTCCACATCATTCACCGCGACGTCTCTCCTCAGAACGTGCTCATCGGCTACGAGGGCGAGGTCAAGATCATCGACTTCGGCATCGCGAAGGCCGCCAACCGCAGCCAGAAGACGCAGGCCGGTATTCTCAAGGGCAAGTTTGGCTACATGAGCCCCGAGCAAGTGCGAGGGCTGCCAATCGATCGCCGCTCCGACATCTTCGCGGTCGGCGTTATTTTGTACGAGATGCTCACCGGCGAGAAGTTGTTCGTCGGCGAGTCTGACTTCTCAACCCTTGAGAAGGTCCGGAACGCCGAAGTGCCCGCGCTTCGACAATTCAACCCGACAGTTCCTCCCGCGCTCGAGAAGGTCGTGCACAAGGCGTTAGCGCGAGAGGTCTCCGATCGATACCAGTGGGCGAGTGACCTCAACGAAGATCTGATGCGCGTGCTGATGACGGGCGAGACGCTCTACGGAGCAAAGCACCTGTCGACGTTCATGAAAGACGCCTTCGCCGACGATATGGCGCGCGAGGCCGTGAAGATGGAGCGCTATGCCTCCATTGAGAAGCCGGAGACCGCGCCGGAATCGCCGGTGCCGCCGAAGCGCAAGCCCGCTCCTCCCGCGAAGTCGAAACCGCTCGCGTCCAATGCCCCGGCCACCCTGATTCCCCCTCCGACAGAGGAGGAGCTCGCCGAGATGGATCAGTCGGCCGACCGCACCATCATGGTGGCTGGCGACCTGAAGACGTCGATCGGCGCGGTTCCGTCAGCCCCGCGCCCCCGCGCGAAGACGCCGCCATCAACGGCCTCTCCGGAGGAGACGTTGCCACCGGCCTCGGCCAAGCGACCTCAGGGAGACACCGACCCCACCATTCAGCCCCCTGCGCGCCCTTCATCGTCGGTCATTTCGTTGGTCGACAGCGACACGTCGGGTCATTCACTTCGTCCGCTGGAAGCGAGCGGTCTCTCCAATGTCGAGAGCGACATCGAGGATGCTCCGTCGACGAGCGACAACGAGACCATTCAGCCGCGGCGACCTCCTCCACGCGCCCCCAAGATCATCATCGGAGATGACGAAGCGTCGCTTGGCAATCGCACGATGATTGGGCCGGCCCTGTCGCTCGGGGTGGCCCCGCCCACCCGTGCGGCGCAAGTCGGTGATGAGCGATCGGGTTCTGTCAATGTGTCGACCGGTGAGGCGTCCGAGCTCTCGCTCCAAGATACTGGGCCGCGCTCGCTCGTCTCCGAAGTCATTGAGGCCGATGCCGATGCCGGTGACGAAGACGACGTCGACGCTGATTCTGATGCGCCACCGCCGAACCGGCTGCGCGTGGTGGCGATGGTTTCGGCGGTGTTGGTCATCGGCGTGGTGGCGACGGCCGCTGCCATCAAGGTGCTGCGCAGCGCGCCCGCGTCGATCGTTGTCATGGCGAAGCCCGACGACGTTCCGTTCAGCGTGGTGATCGGTGGTCAGACGTACACCACCACCACGCAGGCCATCGCGGTCGAGCCCGGCGACTATGACATCGAGGTTCAACCGCAAGACGCGGCGTACCCTCCGGTGCACGTTACAGTCAGCGTGAAGGCCGGCGAGTCGAACAAGATCGTGCAGGTCGCACTGACCAAAGGTGCCGCCGAGCCCCCTGCGCTGCCGCCGCCGCCTGATCCGCTGCCAGATACGCCGGCACCTCCGCCCAAGGCTCCGAGTGACCCCAAAGCCGCGCCGGTCGCGCCGCCTTCTGTTCCGCCAACGCCTGCGCGGTATTCGGTCGTCATTTCATCGCCGGAGCCTGGCATCGAGATCGTCTTCCGCGAGCGCGTGGTCGGTCGCACGCCCGAAGTTCGCCTGGTCGATCTCCCGATGGACAAGCCGGCCTTTGCACTGGCGCGGAAGACGGGCTTTCAGACGATGCGAATCGACCTCTCCAACCCCGATCGCGTCGAGCTGCTGCAGTTGCCCATCGAACTCGCCCCGGAGGCGCCGCCGAAGGGGCGTGAGCCGAAGCCAGCGCCCGTTCCTCCGCCTCCGCAAGAGGAGCCACCGGAGCCGACCGAGGCGCCGCCGGCGGTGAAGAAGACGCAGCCTCCTCCTCGCGCCGAAGAGCCTCCTCCCTCGCCTCCGGTCTCCGCGCCCAGGGTCGAGCGTGGTTCGGGCAAGGTGGCCTTCGGCTCCAACCCTGCGGGTGCGGAGATCTGGGTCGACGGGAAGAACACGGGGAAGAAGACCCCGGTGCCGAAGCCGCAGGCGCTCGTGTTCCCTGCCGGGAAGCACAAGGTCGTGTTCAAGCTCGATGGAAAGTCGAGCGCGCCGAAGGAGTTCGATCTGGCCGCGTCAGACGACCCCATCGTGGTCAAAGGCGACTTGAACTGAGCGTGAGCTGCGCGGGCCGCCTACGGCAGCCGCCAGGAGTAGTGCTCGTCAGGCACGCACTGAATCGGCAGGCGAACGAGTTCGAGGCCGTTGTCGCTGGCGATGACCTCAGCGCCGGAGCCAGGCCTGACGATGGCGTAGTTGAAGAAGCGGGTGCTGGCTGGCGTGTTGCCCATGTACAGCGGGGCCTTGTGGTGCAGGTAGGTCGAGCCGCCGGTCCACGCGAGGTGGGCGACGTCGATTCTCATTCCACACACGTCATTCCGTTTGCTCGCGGCGACCAGGAGCCGGTTGACGTTGCCGAAGTCGTTCCACGCGCTCGACATGGGCCGATCGAGGTACGCGCCCAGGTCACCCATGGTGAGCGAGCGAGCGCCGAGCGTCGACGCCAACCCGGCGAGCACCATCGCTGGTACGAGCAGTCTGAAGAAGGGGATGCGGCTCAGCTGCGCCATGCCGACACCCGCCGCCGCGCACCAGACCGGGAGCACCGGCATCAGGAACCGGTACTCCTTGTGCGCCACCCAGGCGTGAAACCCGAGGAACACGAGCACCATCGTCGCGAGGCCAGGCGCCTTGCGGATTGACGCGACCAGGCCGACGGCACACAACGCGGTCACGACCGGCATCGAGCTCCAGAGCACCCGCCCGTAAAAAGTCCAGCGCTCCACGCCCCATTGCGCGCCACGGTTCTCCACCAGATTGAAGCGCACGTAGACGAGCACGGAGTGAAAGAGCCCCCCGAAGCGCGCGCCTGGCACGCCGTGCCAGGTGGCCGCGTCGAGGAGGCCGAGTGCCAGGGCCCAGCCGGTCAGCACCGCCAAGACGAGGCGCCAGGGCGCTGGTTCGGTGCGCGCCCGCCAGAGCAGAATCGCCAGCGCACCAGCACAGAAGATGGCCGCTTG
>JAEUJT010000481.1 GCA_016793525.1 Archangium sp.
GCCGGCCCTCCCGCCTCGATGAACGGCACCGGAATTTCGATCCGGTGCACGCCGAGAGACGAGAGGAACCCTTCGTCGACGAGCTCGATGACCGCCAAACGCCGCGGTTACTTCGCGGCCTTGACCGCGGCCTTCAGCTCCGGGAGCGCCTTGAACAGGTCGGCCACCAGCCCATAGTCGGCCACCTGGAAGATGGGGGCCTCGGGGTCTTTGTTGACGGCGACGATGGTCTTCGAGCCCTTCATGCCGGCGATGTGCTGAATCGCGCCGGAGATGCCAGCCGCGATGTACAGCGACGGCGCCACCACTTTGCCCGTCTGCCCGACCTGCAGGTCGTTCGGCTGCCACCCCGCGTCACACACCGCGCGAGAGGCACCGACCGCCGCGCCGAGCTCGTCGGCCAGGCCTTCGATGTCTTTGAAGTCGCCCTTCGTTCCGCGACCGCCGGAGACGACGATCTTCGCCTCGGTCAACGCCGGGCGCGCCGACTTCACTTCTTTGAAGCCCACGAAGGCCGTGGGCGACTTCGCCGGAGCCGCCGGGGAGAACGCCTTCACCTCGCCCGCCGGGCCAGTGGCCTCGGCCATGGGGAACTCGGTGGTGCGAACGGTGAAGCACTTCACCGCGCTGCTCAGCTTCACGGTGGCGATGACCGCGCCGGCCCACATCGGGCGGGTGAACGCCACGTCGGCGCCGGAGCCCTCGACCGACATCACTTCAGACGCCATCGCGGCCTTCAGCTTGGCGGCCACGCGGGGCAGCAGATCGCGGCCCACCGCGGTCGCGGCGGCGCCAACGAACTCGGCGTTGATGCTGGTGGCCAGCCCGGCAATGGCCGGCGCGTGGTTCTCAGCGAGGGTGTGCTCGAGGTGCGCGGCGCTGCCGGCGTGCACCACTTTCACGCCGTAGGCCTTCACGGCGTTGGCCAGCGCCGACGCGTCTTTCGCCAGGGCAACGGCGTGGAGCTCACCACCCGTGGCCTTGGCCAGCCGCTGGCCGGCGGTGATGGCGTTGAGGGTGGCCTTGCGGAGCGCTCCGTCCGGCTGGGCTTCGACGACGATGAGGATGTTTCCCATGGCAGTACCTTTCAGAGAACCTTGGCTTCGTTCTTCAGCTTGTCGATGAGCGCCGCCACGTCGGGCACCTTGATGCCGGCCTTGCGCGCGGGCGGGTGCGCCATTTTCACCACGGTCAGCTTGGGCGCCATGTCGACGCCGAGGCCCGCGGGCGTCAGCTCTTCGATGGGCTTCGACTTCGCCTTCATGATGCCGGGCAGCGACGCGTAGCGCGGCTGGTTGAGGCGCAGCTCGGTGGTGACCACAGCGGGGAGCGCCGAGTCGACCGTCTCCAACCCGCCGTCGACCTCGCGCACCACCGTGATGCGCTTACCGTCGGCCGACAGCTTCACCGCCGGGGTCTTGCTCTTCTCAGCCTCGGACTCGAGCGACTCTTCCTTCGAGGCGAAGGTGGCCTGCGCCCAGCCGAGCCACTCAGCGAGATACTGGCCGACCTGGTTCTGGTCGTCGTCGATGCTCTGCTTGCCGAGAATGCAGAGGTCGACCTTCTCCTTCTCGACCACCTTCTGCAGGCACGCGGCGATGCCGAGCTGGTCCATCGGGCCGGCGTGGTTCACCCAGATGGCCTTGGTGGCGCCCATGGCGAGCGCGTGGCGCAGCTGCTCCTGCACCTCTTTGGCGCCGACGGAGACGACGACGACCTCGCCGCCGTGCTTCGCCGCCAACCGGAGCGCCTCTTCGACGCCGATCTCGTCAAACGGGTTGATCTTGTACTTCAGGCCTTCGCGCACGATGCCCGTGCCCGAGGCGTCGACCTTGATCTTCGACTCGTAGTCTTCAACCCGCTTGGCGGTGACCAGAATTTTAAGTGCCATGGGCCTGGCCTTTAAACACCTCGCCCGCCCACGGCAACGGCTTTTGACATGCCGCGTCGAAGAGGGCCTTCAGCCTCGCAGAAGCTCGCGGGCGATGACCACGCGCTGCACTTGGCTGGTGCCTTCGTAGATCTGGATCAGCTTGGCATCGCGCATCAGCTTCTCGACCGGGTATTCCTTCGAGTAGCCGTAACCGCCGAAGACCTGCACCGCGTCGGTGGTGACCTTCATCGCCATGTCGGCCGCGATGCGCTTGGCGTAGCTCGAGATGAGCGTGTTGCGCTCGCCCGCGTCGAGCATGCAGGCGCTCTGGTAGGTGAGCAGCCGCGCCGCGTGAATCTCGGCGGCCATGTCGGCGATCATGAACTGAATGCCCTGGAACTCGGCGATGGGCTTGCCGAACTGCTGGCGCTGCTTGGCGTAGTCGATTGAATGCTCGAGCGCCGCGCGCGCATTGCCGATGGCCATGGTGGCGGTGAGCGGGCGGGAGTTGTCCAACGTCGCCATGGCGATCATGAAGCCCTCGCCCTCTTGGCCGATGCGGTTGGCGACCGGCACCTTCACGTCTTCGAAGGTGAGCGTCACCGTGTTCGAAGCGCGCTGCCCCATCTTATTTTCGTGTTTGCCGATGGTGAGGCCCTTGGGCTGGCCCTCGATGACGAGGCACATGATGCCTTTGTGCTTCTTCGTCGGGTCGGTGGTGCAGAAGAGCGAATACTGGTCGGCGTATTCGCCGTTGGTGATCCACTGCTTCTGGCCGTTGACGATGTAGAAATCGCCCTCGCGGCGCGCGGTGCAGCGCATGCCCGCCACGTCGCTGCCGGCGCCCGGCTCGGTGAGGCCGAAGCTGGCGAGCTTGAACTGCTCGGTGAATGGCTTGAGGAACTTCTCTTTCTGCTCCTTCGTGCCGCCGATGATGATGGGCAGCAGCGCCAGGTCGTTGGCGATCATCGAGGTGGTGATGCCGGCGCAGCCCCAGGCGAGCTCTTCACCGACCAGCACCTGCGCGAAGTGCGACAGCCCCACGCCGCCGAACTCGGTGGGAATGGTCATGTTCAGCAGGCCCAGCTCCCAGGCCTGCTTGACGATGTCTTTCGGGAAAATCGAGTGCTCATCACAGTGGGCCGCTTTCGGGCGCATCACGTCGCGGGCGAAGTTCCTGGCGGTGCTCTGGAGGGCCTTTTCGTCTTCACTGAGGCTGAAGTTCATGCGCGGCGCCATAGCACAGCGGAATTGACCCGGTGCGCGCTCAGGCGAATACTGCCGCGTCTTCCGCCGCTCATGTCAAAGGACACTCCATGACTGCCTCAACGCGAAGTGCGTGCGCTCTTCTCCTGGCCGGCCTGATTCAGGCGTGCGGCCAACAAACGGTCGAGCCAGACTTCACCATCTCCGTAAGGCCGAACCGAATCGACAACCGCGGGCAGACGGCGACCGTCACCATCAGCGCCATCAACGAGCTCGGGAAGCCCGGTACCGGCAAAGTCCGCCTCTCGTCCGAGGTCGGGAGCTTGGTCGACGGAGAAGACATTCTGCTCTCTGAAGGCTCCGGCGAGACGACGTTCTCCTGCGACCTCGCCGCCGACCCGGGGTGCATGGGGAGCATGAAGATCTCCGGCACGTGGACGACGGGCGGCAAGCAGGTCACCGCGACGGCCACGGTCACCATCCTCGCCCCTGACGGCGGCGGCCCCACGACCATCACGGTCGATGGCGGCACCATCGGCGAGTACACCGTGCAGCT
>JAEUJT010000505.1 GCA_016793525.1 Archangium sp.
CGCGAGCGGGAGCAACGACGCCTACGTCATCGCACCGGGCTTGCAGCGAACGTGCTCCAACGGTGACACCACGGCGCGCGGCGGCCGTACCTTCGCCCGGAGCCTCATCACCACCGACAGCTACGCCTCGCTGCGGCCGGCCTGCGTGAACCAGAGCTCGTCGTCGTGCGACTTCTACGCGAACACGTACCTCGACGGCAGCGCGAGCAACTCCACCTTCGAGAGCGGCGACCAGGGCTTCAATTCGCTTCTCGAAGAGGCGAACCAATACGTGAACTCGCTGGCGAGTGCGCTGGCCTTTCGGGAGCACTTCCAGTCGCGGCAGGTCAGCGAGCGCGACGGCATTCTCACGTTTCTCTGGTACCTCGAGCGGTACCTGGCCATGGCGCGAGCGAATAACCCGCAGGCGTACGCGCTCATCTCCACCGACCCGTGCTGGCGCGAGGCGGTGCTGTCGGTGTGGGACCGCGGGTGGTTCTACCTGCAGGCCTCGGCACCGTACGCCTCGAACCTCGGCATCAGCGACGCGGCGCTGCGCACGCTGGTCGAGACGCCGTCGCTGCTGGCGGAGATCGACGCGCTCCGCAGCCTGCACTGCGACTGACTCGACCCGCTGAATCGCCTCGGCCCAGCGGGTCACGAGCAGCTCGTCGGCGGTGCGCGCTGACTTCGAGCGGAAACGCCGTAGAATGTGCGCGGTGTTCCCCCCTCGCGCCGATGTGTTGAAGCAGCGCGAAGGCTCGCTCGATGACACGCCGTTCCCGCTGCTGCTCCACGCCATTGCTTCGCTCGGGCGCACCTGCACGCTCGAGGTGAAGCTGCGCAACCTCGAGAAGGAGCTGGTCTTCGAAGACGGCGCGCTCATCGGCTGCGAGTCGAACCTGCGCCACGAGACGCTGGGCGCGTGGCTCATCGCCAAGGGGCGGCTCAGCGAGGCGCAGCACCACCAGCTCTTCTCCGAAGGCGTCGCGCAGGACAAGCCGCTCGGCGCGCTGTTGGTGGAGCGCAAGGTGTTGTCGGCCTTCGAGCTCTTCAAGCTGCTCCAGGCGAACCTGGCCCAGCGCACCCTCGACGTCTTTCGCTGGGTGGGCGCGCGGTGGCGAGTGACCGACGCGTTCGAGGTCGAGACGCCGATTCGAATGAACACCACGCGGCTCATCTTCGCCGGAGTGAGCCAGCTCGCCGACGCGGTGTTGGTGCGCCACTTCCCCGTCGCGGAGCACCAGGCGCTCGCCTTGAACCCGCGCGTGCCGGCCGGCGCCGACGTGCTGAAGCTGTCGGCGAAGGAGCTGCGGCTGTGGAACCAGCTCCGCGCGCGCCCGACGTTGGCCGCGCTCGTCAGCACCCCGGGTTTCACTCGAGAAGAGGTGCAGCGGCGCATCTTCGCCTGGGCGGTGCTCGACATGGTCGACCTGGCGGAGCGGGTGAAGCCCGACGCTCCAGCGGCGCCGACGCCGCCCACCATCACCGCCGAAATTCAGCTGCCGCCGGTCGTCGAGGGGCTGCCCTTCTTCGACGACGACACCGAGGCCATGAATTCGCTGGCGAGCGAGTACCTCACGCTGCGCGGGAAAGACGCGTTCGCGCTCCTCGGCGTGCCCGAGGTGTTCGACCCCGCCGTCTTCCAGCGGGCCTTCCTCGCGAAGGCCACGGCGCTGCCGCCCGCGCGCTTCAAGGGGAGCGATTCGCGCAGCAAGGCCGAGGCGTTGCTGGTGGCCTACGCGCGCGCCTTTGGCACGGTCATCGAGTTCGAGTCGTTCGAGCGGCTGCGAAAGAGCAAGGCGGCCCCGGCTTCGACGCCGTCGGCTGCGGCGGTACCGAAAACCCGAGGGTCGGGGCTCTTTCGAATTCGTACCGAACTGCTCGACGCCGACGCGCAATTCAAAGAGGGCCACCAGCGCCTCGAGGCCGGCAACTTTCGCGGGGCGGTGGAGTACTTCGAGTACGCATGTGACATCGAGCCGCGCGGCCGCTTCCTCGCGTTTCTCGCGTGGGCCCGG
>JAEUJT010000018.1 GCA_016793525.1 Archangium sp.
AGAATCGGCGAGATGTGGCCTCCGACGAGGGTGAAGATCGACGGGATGTTCCAGCGGGAGAGCACCTGGGCGATGACGTCTCCGCCGTGGCGTGGCGTGGTGGGGCGCATGCGAGCTCCCTTGCTCCTCCACGCCAGCCGAGGTCAAGGAGCTTCGAGACGGGCGCGTTGACAGCTTCGTGAATCGAACGCACGGTCGAGGCCGTGGCCCGCTCTCCGATTCCGCTCCGCGACGTGCTCGAGTACCTGACGCTCGAAGACGTCGAAGACCTCGTGCCCGGCAGCGTCAAATACGTCGGCGTGACGTCAGCGGGCGCAGCCGCACAACACTGGTGGAGCTTCCCCCTCGGCACGGGGCTCGGCTGGGTGTGCCTCGCGGACGACAGCCTCGGTGTGGTTGCGCGCGTGCCCCCGGAGGTGAGGGCCCGAGCGCTCCCGCTGAGCGCGCACCGAACGAAGCCACCGCGGGCGCCACCCCGCCAGGCCTGGGTTGGGGCCAACCTGCCGCCGGGCGCCAGGCCCCGGTGGGTGCCCACCCGCAACGTGACGCAGTTCGACGGCTCGTACGTCGCGGCCTTTCTCGACGACTTCGATCGAGTCGCGGCGGCCTTCGAAGCGAAGCCCACGATCGACAGGCATGGCGGGGGGGCGGGCCCGTGTCGATCGTTCTTCGTGGAGCTGACGCGAAGCCGCTTGGCGATGCTGGAGTGGTGTCACGCCCACCAGCAGGTGGCCCTCTTTCTGCCCGATCGAAACGGCACGGTCTTTTGGGAAGACTACTTTCAGGTGGTGGACCCGCTGGGGCTGCAGCTGGAGCAGGTCTTTCGGCAGGGTGGCATCACCTGGAAGCACCGCCGCCCGACACCCGCGGCGCTCGCGCGAACGCACAACCACGAGCGACGAATGTGGCTGCCGCTCAACCGGGCGCCAGCGCGCCTCTGACCGCCGCCGCCCGGCTCAGGTGTTGTCGTATGCGCGCTGGAGCGCCGCGATGTCGATTTTCTCCATCTTCAACATCGCCTGCATGACCCGCCCGGCCTTCTCGCGGTCCTTGTCGCCCATCAACCGCATCAGCGCAGTGGGGATGATCTGCCACGACACGCCGAAGCGATCTTCGAGCCAGCCACACTGCTTGGTCTTGCCTCCGCCAGTCAGCAGCCTCTCCCACAGAGCGTCGACCTCGGCCTGCGTCTCACAGCTGACGAACAGCGAGATTCCCTCGGCGAAGGTGAACTTCGGCCCGCCGTTGAAGGCCAAGAAGGGCTGGCCCTCGAGCTCGAAGTTGACCGACATCGCCACGCCGTTCGGCCCGCGTTGAATGGAGGTGATCTTCGAGTTCTTGAAGGTCGAGGTGTAGAGCGTCGCGGCCTCTTCGGCGCCGGCGTTGAACATCAAGAAGGGCGTGATCTTCTGCATGGGCGTTTCCTTGGTTCCGTGAGCGCCCGAATGGCGCCCGTGGTTGCTCAGAGTCGGCGCCGATGCCAGCTTCTCGACATGACCAACGAACACAGGGCGAAAAAAAAAGCCGCCGGAGTCACCTCCGACGGCTTTTCAAGCTGGGGAACTAGGATTCGAACCTAGATAGCCAGAGTCAGAGTCTGGAGTCCTAGCCGTTGGACGATTCCCCAAAAACCAGCTGCTATTTCTTCTTACCACCGGCCGCGCCGGGGACAACGTAGATGCGCACTTCGTCGTTGGTTTCGTAGATGTTCAGACCTTCCCAGCCGCCACGACCTGACGTGTTGGGAATGTGAATCGCCTTCACCCCCGGTTGGTGAATCACGGCTTTGCGGGGGTACTGCGCCGCCGGGTAGGTGGTCTTGTAGAACTTCATCACCGCTTCGAAGTCGCCAGCGGCCTTGTAGCGGCGCTCGGCCACCTTGCGCGCGGAGTCGGGCAGCACGGCGCCCAGCTCAGTCACTTCGGCCTGCGCAGCCGCAGCCAACAGCACCGCCACCACACTGAAAAGGGACCGCACCGAAGCCATCGCGCGCGGGCAATTACGCAGCGCCCGACGCGTCGTCAAGCCTTCGCGAGGTGTTTCCAGGCCGACACCACGTCCATGAACACAGCGATGCCGCCGTGGAGCACCGCGCCGTACCAGAAGCTCCGCGTGCGCAGCGCCAGAAGGCCCAGCGCCAGCCCCGCGATGATCGACCCGAGTGCCTCGGGCTCCGCCTTGCCGAAGTGCATCAGCGCAAACGGCGCGATCGGCACCATCAACGCGCCGGTGCGGCCGAAGTGGGGCTCCAGGCCCAGCGTGAGCCACCCGCGAAAGAGAAACTCCCAGCCGATGAAGTACGCGAAATACGCCGCCTCGTAGCCGACGAAGAGGGGCAGCGAGAGCTGCGTCTTCCCTCCGCCCAAGTTCAGCGTGTACGCGCCGCTCCCCGCGAGTGGGTACAGGCCGGCGAAGCTCTCGAGCGTCGAGGCCCACCACACCACCGGCACCATCACCGCGCCGAAGACGAGCGAGAGGGTGACGCCCTCCCTCCAGTTGCCCAACCCGAAGCCGTAGCGGTCGTTGAAGCGGCCGCGCGTGGCCACCGACAGCAGCAGTGGAATCGCGACGTAGAACAGCATGCTGGTGCCGAACCACCAGAAGTGGCTCAGCGCCGACAGGGCGGGGTGATCGCCGTACCGCGCGCTGAAGTGTTCGTGAAACGCGCCGGTCGACCCCTGGTAGTGCGAGATCAACAGCACCGTCGTCGCCCCCAACAGGAGCGTCGTCGGCTCGCCGGCCAGCGCCCGCACCTCGCCGGAGACCTCCGACCCCAGCCGGCGAATCACGCCAGCGCCGACTCGATGCGGCGCATGGCTTCGTCGCGGCCCAACAGCTCGAGCGTGTCACCGATGCCAGGGCTCACCGTGCCTCCGGTGACCGCCACTCGGAGCGGCTGCGCCACCGCCCCCATCTTCGCGCCAGTCGCCTCGGCCACCGTCTTCACCACCGGGTCGAGCTGCGGCGCTTTCCACTCCTCGATGCCGCGGAGCACGTCGCGCACCTTGTGCAGCGTCTGTTTGCCTTCAGGGCCGAGGTGCTTCGCCGCAGCCTCGACCTCCAGCGTCACGCCACGCGTGTAATAGGGCCGAATCTTCTGGGCCATTTCGACAAGCGTCTTCGCGCGCTCGCGGAAGCTCACCACGGCCTTTTCCAGCTTGCTGTCGGCCTTCGCCTCGGGAACGCCCGCCGCGTGGAGGAACGGCAGCAGCGCGCATGCCAGCGCCGACGGCTCGGTGTTCTTGATCCAATGGGCGTTGATCGCGAGCAGCTTCTCGGGGTTCCACACGCCGTTCGTTTTTCCCACCGCGTCGAAGTCGAACAGCGCCTTGAGCTGGTCGAGGGTGAAGGTCTCGTCGTTGCCGTGGCTCCAGCCGAGCCGCGCGATGAAGTTGAGCAGCGCGTGCGGCAGCACTCCGGTCGACTGGTGCAACATCACGTCGGCTTCGGGGTGGCGGCGCTTCGAGAGCTTCTCCCGATCAGGCCCGAGAATCAGCGGGATGTGCGCGAACACCGGCGGGTTCCACCCCAGCGCCTCGTAGACCATCAGCTGCGGGAAGGTGGAGTTGATGTGCTCCTGCCCGCGCGCCACGTGCGAGATCTTCATGTCGTGATCGTCGATCACGCAGCCGAAGTTGTAGAGCGGTATGCCGTCGCTCCGCAGCAGCACGAAGTCGTCGAGATCGTCGTACGGCTTCTTGATCTCCCCGAGGATCAGGTCGCTGAAGCCGAACGTGCCCGGGCGCTCCGGCATCTTGAAGCGCACCACGAAGGGGCCATCACGCCGCGCAGTCTGATCGCGGTACGGGCTCTTGAACTTGAAGCCCGCCTTGCGAAAGTCGTCGCCCTCTTTGAGGCCCTTCGACTCGGCGAACGCCTTGCGCGCCGCGGTCAACTCGACCTCGGTGGAATAGTCGCGGTACGCCTTGCCCTCGCCGATCAGCTGCTCCGCGATCTGCGTGTAGCGGCCGAGCTTCTCCATCTGCGTGTACGGGGGGAACGGGCCGCCCTTGCCGGGACCCTCGTCCCAGTCGATGCCGAGCCAGCTGAGCCCTTTGAGAATCGCCTGCACCGATTCGGGCGTGCTGCGCTCCTGGTCGGTGTCTTCAATGCGGAGGACGAAGGTGCCGCCGTGGCGCCGGGCGTAGAGCCAGTTGAACAGCGCGGTGCGGGCACCGCCGATGTGCAGGTACCCAGTCGGAGAAGGAGCGAAGCGAACGCGAGGCTGCATGGCACCGGGCCCTAGCCGAATGCGGCTCGATCGTCACGCAGCCGCGCTGCGGCCGTCTTTTCGCGTCACCTTCAGCACCACCATCTTCGTGGAGTGGGTGAACGGCGCGGGGTCGACCAGCGGCTTGCCCTGGCGGGTCGCCGCGGTGCCGGTCACATCTTCGGGCACGTCGATGCGCGTCTCGGGCGAGATGTACCCATCGGCACACAGGGCGTCGATCACCGTCGTGAAGTCGGCGCCGCTGACGAACACGCCGTTGTTCACCACCACCAGTCGGCCCTCGTGCGCCACGAGCGGGCGAATCTTGTTCAAGAGCTTCTGCGCTTCGTTGCCGGTGTCGACCCGGCCCTGCGGCGTCACCGAGAAGAATGGCGGGTCGACGAAGATGCAGTCGAACAGCTCGTCGTCGCGCTTCAGCTGCCCGGCCACGTCGAAGAAGTCGCCGGTGCGAAAGTCGCGCTTCGCCATCGGCCAGCCGTTCATCGAATACGAGTCTTTGGCGACGTTGAGGAACCGCTTGTTGAGGTCGGTGTGCAGCA
>JAEUJT010000036.1 GCA_016793525.1 Archangium sp.
ACCGGCACACCGCCGACCTGATCGACCATGGCCTTGAGCTGCTTCGGCTCGCGGGCCAACACGGTGGAGGGAATCGCCAGGCCTCGCGCGACGAGCGCCTGAAGACACCGCGCCGGGTTTCGCGACTGCCCGATGCTCGCGGCGGAGTTCAGCACCGCCACGCCTTGCATGGAGAACTGCTCGACCACCGGTAGCCCATAGCTGGCGATTGACGACGCGATGCGGGGGATCACGACGTCGACCGGCGTGATCTCGTTGCGGTGGTGCAGCACCCTCGCCCGCCCCGAATCGAGGTGGAGCTCGAGCTCGAGCGGGTTCAGTACACGCACCTGGTGCCCGCGGGCCTTGGCGGCCTCGATGAGCCGGCTGGTCGAAGGGATCGACGCCGCGCGTGAGAGGAGAATGACGTGCATTCGAGGGCTCGCCGTATACGCCGACGGCGCGTACTTCGCCGATATTCTCGCGGTGCTTCGCTTGCGCCGGCCGGGTTGGTAGGTTGCTCGGCATGATGCGTTCAGTGCTCGTCTCGACCGCCTTGGTTCTCTCCGCGTGTCAGACGTACGACTTCATTCCGGTGTCGCCGATCTCGCTCACCCAGACGAGCCAGAGCCGCGACGTCACAGCGCGGCGCCTGAAACCGAACCTGATGATCCTCGTCGACAAATCGGGCTCGATGGAGACGCCGATCAAAGACGCCGACGGCGGCATCGGCGCGACCTGCGGCACCTGCGGGCCCGGCACCGCCCCCTGCCCGGTTTCGTGCCCCAACCGCATTCGCGAGCTTCGGAGCGCCATGAACTCGTTTCTCACTTCGTCGGGAACCATCGCCCGTATGGGGTTGGCGCTCTTCCCGGCCGATGCGCGCTGTGGAGCGACCGGGCAGATCGCGGTGCCGCTGCCGGCGCCGTCGCAGGTCGACGACGCCGTCTCCGACATGGCGAGCCAGACGAACGCGAACGCGGTCAACGCGGCGATTCAGGGCACGGGGACCAACCCGTCGGGCGGCACGCCGACCAACGACTCCCTGCGCTTCGTCGGCCAGACCCCAGGCCTCAACGACTCCACCGACCTGCGCGACGACTTCGTGTTGCTGCTCACCGACGGCGTGCCGAACTGCAACATTCGCAACGTCAACACCTGCAACTCTCCGAACAATGCCTGCCAGTGCACGCTTTCGTCGTGCGTCGGTTCGTTCTGTTCTGAAGGCTGCCTCGATCGCCAAGGCGTGGTCGAAGCGGTGCAAGAGCTGAGCAGCAAGGGCATCAAGACCATCGTCGTCGGGTTCGGCATCGGCTCGGTGTTGAGCGACGATCAGCGCAACGCGCCCGCGGTGCTGAATGCCATGGCCGAAGCGGGAGGGCTGCCCTTGTCGTGCACGACCGGCCTCGACGCCGACTGCGGCGCCAACAACCGCTGCATCAACAACGTGTGCGAGCGCAAATATTTTCAGGCGACCAACGGGGCCGAGCTCAGCCAGGCGCTGGCGAAAATCTCCGAGAAGCTCCCGGGCACCGAGCCGTGCATCTACCCGCTCGACGCGCAGCCGGCGGGACAGGAATACCTCGCGGTGATCGTCGACGGGCAAAACCAGGCGCCGGGGCCCGATACGTGGGCGTTCACCAACGGGCAGATCGTCTTCAGCGGGGCCACCTGCGCCAAGATCGAGCGCGCGACGCCGTTGACGCCGGTCAAGGTGCAGGTGCGAATCGTCAGCACGCTGTAGCGTTCATCGGTTCGACGGTTTTCCAGCTCGACCGGGCGCCGTCAGAAGCTGAGCAGCTGCGCGCCTTCGGCCAGCTTCCAGATCGCGGGCAGCCCCATCACTTCGTCGACATGGCCAGCCTGCGTCAGCTCGCTGGGCACCAAGCCGCACAGCTTTACCGTGGTGTCGCACGCCACGACGCGGGCGCCCAAGTGCCGCGCGTCTTCGAGCATGCGCAGCGGTTTCGGAGCCCCCAACCCGTCGCTGCGGGTGACCTCGCTCGACTCGCGTTCGGTGAGCGGCTTGCCGAAGGTTCCGTTGACGACGGCCCGCAATGCGTCGAACGCGAGCACGAACACCACTCGATCGCCCATCGCCGCGGCGGTCAGGCCGATCGATGTGGCCTGCCACCCGGCCTCGAACCCCGCCCGCTCCACGAACACCATCAGTCGTCCCGACATGTGCCAGGTGCAGTGTAGCCGACTCGGCGGTAAGTAGTTGGGGCCGACGTGCCGGGTTGGCGTTCGCTGCGTTTCCCGAAGGGTGCCGACGTGACTACGCGACAACGATGGATGACCTGTGCAGCGCTCGTGCTGCCGGTGGTGGCAGCTGCGTCGACGGTGATGGCGCTTTCGCTCGAGGAGCTCACCCACCGAAGCGCGCTGGTCGTACATGGCGTGGTGCAGCGCGCACAGCCGCTCAAGACCGACTCCGGCCAGATCTGGACGTACGCCGAGGTGTCGGTGCGCGAGGTGCTCAAGGGCCGCACCGATTCGGCGACCGTGGTGGTGAAGCAGCCTGGTGGCGTGGTGGGGCCCATCGGTCAGTCGGTCGCGGGCGCGGCCACCTTCATTCCTGATGAAGAAGTCGTGCTCTTTCTCGAGCCGGCCACCGACGAGCGCGACGCCTTCGTCACGCTGGGGCTGGCGTTGGGCAAGGTCACGCTCGAGCTGCGGAATGGCCAGCGTGTGGCGAATCGGCATCTCGACGGGCTGAACCTGATGCAACGCGGTGACGGGTCGCCGCGGCCGGTCGACTCGTTCGAAAAACTGGGGAACGCCGACGCCGTTCTCGCAAAGATCCGCCGATCGGCCGAGGTGCAGCGATGATCCGCTCCGTCGCGGTGTGCTTGCTCCTCGGTGCGACGTCGGTGCTGGAGACGCCGAGCGGCAAGAAGTGGGATCTGTCGGCCTGCGGTTCGTGCCCGGGCGGCATGCAGTGCCAGGCGGGCCATTGCGCGGCGCGGTACCGCATCGCGGCCACCGTGGCGAACACTGGCGGCACGACGATCACCGGGCCGCAAGGCGTGACAACCGCCGCCGCCAACGCGCGCATTCAAGAAGCCTTTCTCAACTGGACTACGGCGCGGGTCAGCGCATGCGCAACCACCTGGGAGATCGTCTACGGCGGGACCTTTACCTCGCCCACCGGCAACGCGAGCATCACCGGCTCCGACGACGCGAACACGGTCATCTTTCTCGGCGGCTCGCAGTGGCGATATTCGTCAGCGACGCTGGGGCTCACAACCACCACGTATTTCCAATCGAACGGCCAGATCACCGACGCCGACATGGAGCTGAACAACAACATCGCATGGGCCGACGACGGTCGCACGACGTCGTTCGACTACGAGAGCGTGGTGCTCCACGAGGCGGGTCATTTTCTCGGGCTCGACCACACCACGAACGGGTCATCGGCGGTGATGTTCCCGACCGTGGGCCAAGGCGTTCGCAAGCGCACGTTGGCCACGCCCGACGTCAACGATGTGTGCACGGTCTACCCAGGCGCTACGGGCAGCCAAGGCGCGACCTGCAGCACGGCTGCGAACTGCACTGGAGGCCGGGTGTGCGAGAGCTCGGCGAGCAGCACGCAGAAGATCTGCACCGCCGACTGCACCGGAGCGGGCGCCACGAATTGCCCAACCGGCTACACCTGCCAGGCCTCGAATGCGGGCTTCGCCTGCCTGCCGCAGGTCGCGGTTTCCGACCTGTGTAAGTTCTGTACCGGCGGCTCCGATTGCTCGACCGGCATCTGTGTCACCAACCAGCAGTCGCTGTGGTGCTCGCAGTCGTGCTCGAGCAGCGCGCAGTGCGGCCCGGGCTACAGCTGCGACACGGCGCGGAGCTTCTGCGTGCCCCAGGCGTCGTGCACCCAGCAGTGCTCGACTGCGAACCCCTGCCCCACCGGCTTCACATGCAACAGCGGCACCTGTCGGCCCACGGGGACCACCGGCTCACGCTGCGAGATTTCAGGCGTCTGCAACTCGTGCAACGTCTGCATCATCGACTCTTCTGATTCTGACATCGCGTTCTGTCGCGTGTGCTGCGGCGGCAGCGCGACCTGCAACGGCTGCACGGCGACGTCGTGCGGTTCCACCGGCACGTGCAGTGGGTTGTCGGGGAGCACCGATCAGGTCTGCATTCCATCGTCTGGTGCAACGTTGTGCCAGAGCTGCAGCACGAACGCGCCCTGCCGCGCCGGGCTGTCGTGCGTCAACAGCCGCTGCCGCTCCTCGTGCAGCGTCAGCAACCCCGGTTCGTGCCAGGCCTGCTTCGACGCCGGGGGAAGCGTCGGAGGCATCTGCGCGTGCTCCGACGAGATCGCGCGTCTCGGAGAGTCGTGTGGCGCGTCTCCGCTCAAGGCATGTGAAAGCGGTTTGCTCTGCACGTCGGCCGTGTGCCGGTCGAGCTGCACGCTCGGCAACGCCAGCTCGTGTCCGACCGGCTTCACCTGCACCAGCGTCACGGGCGGGGCGGCGTGTGTGCCTCAACCCGTGGGAACCGAGTGCACGGCCTGCACCTCTGCAGGGGCGTGCAACGGCGCGACGCTCACCTGCCACGCGAACCGTTGTTACACCGCGTGCGACATGAATTCGCCCAACCGGTGCAGCGGCTGCGTGCAGACGGCCTCGAACGGAATGGGCGTGTGCGTGTGCCCCGATCAAGTCGTCGGCGCTGGCGCCTCGTGCGCCGCCCCGAACATCGCCTTCTGCCAAGCGGGCACTGCCTGCGCCGACGGGGTGTGTAAGCGGCCGTGCAACCCGAGCGATGCGAACAGCTGCGCCGCGCCGTTGCGGTGTCTGCCACTCGCCGGCTCCAACTACTGCCAGACCAGCACGGGGGCCGGCGGAGGAACCGGTGGCGGCACCACGGCCACGGGCGGCGGAACCGGAGGCAACACCGGCGGCGGAGGAGGTGCGCTTCTTGGCACCGGTGGTGGCGGCGGCGGCGACGGAACGGGGTTCGACCCTGGGTGTGGGTGCACGTCGGGTATCGACGGCCTCGGCGCGGCGGTGCTGGCGCTCGCGTGGCGTCGTCGTCAGCGCGTTGCACGGGTGTGACGGGCGTCACTGAGAAATCACGCCACCTTCATTCGACTGTCGTGCCCGGGCCTGAAGCTCCTTGGGCATGCCGCCCATCGCGCACCTTTCTGATCTGCACCTCGGTGCATCGACAGCACACGTGCATGCGTGCGTCGCGCTCGTCGAGCGCCTGCTGGAACTCGAGCAGCACCACGTCATCGTCTCCGGCGACATCACCCACAGCGGGCGAATCGACGAGTACGAGACCTTCATGACGTTGTTCGCGCCGCTGCGCCGTGCGCGGCGCCTCACGGTGGTGCCGGGGAACCACGACCGCGCCGGCGACGACGTGGCCTCGCTGCTGAGCGATGGGCTGCGCGTCTCTGTCGACACCCGGCCCGGGCTGTACCTCGTGTGCATCGACTCCACCGCACCGCACAACCGGAGCGCCTGGCGCAGCCACGGCCACCTCTGCGCGAAGACGGTCGACGCGGTCGATCGCGCACTCGACCTCGCACCGCGCGGCTCACTGGTGACGGTGGTGCTTCACCACCACCTGGTGCGGCTACCGATCGAAGGCTTCGGCGAGTGGTTCGCCGACACGGTGGGCTGGCCTCACGCTCAGGAGCTCGGCCTGGGCAAGCAACTGCTCCAGCGTGTGGTGGGCCGCGCCGACCTCGTGTTGCACGGGCACCGCCACGTCCCCCGCCACTTCTCCATCGAGGGGCCGAGGCCGCTGCAGGTGTTCAACGCCGGGAGCTCCACCGAGCTGCGCGCGTTTCGCACCTTCGAGCTCGGGGCCGCGCCGACGTGGCATGCGGTCTCTCCGCACGGCACGCCGCAGACGCCACGAGCCGAGCTGCGGGTCGCGTGACGCTACCGGCGCACGTGCAGCTGCAGCGTCTTGCCGAACACGTCGCGGAAGACGCCGCTCTCGTGGCCGACGTCCCACTGCTCGAGATCGATGGACTGGTTGGCGCGCACGTCGAGCACCACGAAGCGGCCCTTCGTCGAAGCCGTGATGCGGCGCACTGGCTGGTGGTGGCTGCGGTCGAGCGAGTCGGCGATGCGCAGCAGCGTGGAGCACCGGCGCACGATGCGAATCTCCGCCGCGGTCATGCCCTCGAGCGCCTCGTGGCCCGGCTCCGGCGTGCTGCGGCGGTGGAACCGGGCGATGGCGGCGACCAACGTGCGCTCTCGCTCGGCGAACCCGGGCAAATCGACGTTTTCGATCAAGTAGTGGGTGTGCTTGTGGTGCCGCTGGTAATTCACGGCGTGGCCGATGTCGTGGAGCAGCGCCGCCACCTCGAGGTACGGGCGCGCCGCGGCAGGCAGCTGGTGCAGCGCGGCCAGCTCGTCGAACAGCGACATCGCCAGCTTGGCCACCTGCCGGGCGTGGGTCTCGCTGAAGCCGAAGCGGCGCCCGACGGCGATGGCGGCGTCGGCCTGGGAGTGATCATCGACGTCGACCTGCCGGCGGCGCACGAGGTCGAGCAGCACGCCTTCGCGCAGGCCGCGGTCGACGGCCATGACCGTCTTCGACCCCAGCTGCAGCATCGCCGCCTCGAGAATTGCCGCTCCGGCCAACACGATGTCGGCGCGGCGGGGGTCGAAGCGCTTGCGGCGCTTCTCGGCGGTCATCTCCGCGAGCGATTCAACGGTGTCGGTGATCTCCTGCATCGTGGCGTGCCCCACACCTTCGGAGCGCGCGAAGGCCACGATGGCGCCGATGGTGCCGCTGCTGCCGACCGCGCCCTGCGGCACGCCGCGGAGCTCGCGGGGCAAGGCCTCGGCGATCGCGTCACCGGCAAGTTGGCGCAGCACCGCGAGCTGCTTCTTGGAGATCGCGTCGGTCGTGCCGAACACCTCGGTGAGCCGCACCGCGCCGACGTCGACGCTCCACAGCTCTTTCGGAGTTTCGCCCTGGGCGATGATGATCTCGGTGCTGCCGCCGCCGATGTCGATGCACACCGACTTCGACGTCGGCTGCTTGCCGTGGAACACCCCGAGGCAGATCAGGCGCGCCTCTTCGCGGCCGGAGATCACGTCGAGCGACAGCCCAGCTTCTTTCTTCACCCGGCGAACGATCTCGTCGCGGTTCTTCGCCTCTCGGAGCGCGCTGGTGGCCACCGCCCGCACCCGTGCGCGGTACCGTTTACACAGCGCCGCGTAGCGCCTCAGCGTGGCCACAAGGCGATCAGCAGCCTCGCGCTGAATGACTCCGGTCGTGAACAGCCCTTCGCCTGGCCGAACCGGGTCTCGCTCGGTGTGCAACGTCTCGAGCGAACCGTCGGCGGTGACGCGCGCCAGCTCGAGGCGAACCGCGTTGGTACCGACGTCGATGGAACCGAGCGTCTCGTCGAGGGGCTCTCGTCTGCTGCGTTGCGCCATAGTGGGAAAGTGGCCCGCAGCGTTACCCACTGTCAGGCTGCGAACCAGCCCTTTCGCGTACGAGGCACCCCGTGGCTGATGTGACGTCGGACAAACACCTCTTCATCAACCGCGAGCTGTCGTGGCTCGCCTTCAACGAGCGCGTCTTGGCCGAGGCGAGCAACTCGACGCTGCCGATTCACGAGCGCATCAAGTTTCTCTCCATTGTCTCGAGCAACCTCGACGAGTTCTTCATGGTGCGCGTCGCGGGCCTTCGGCAGCAGGCGATCGGCGGCGTGGCGCAACTGCCAGCCGACGGCATGTTGCCGTCAGAGCAGCTCACGGCCATTGCCGAGCGCGCGCACAACATGGTGGCCGAGAGCTCCCGGCTGTGGACGCGCGAGCTGCTCCCGATGTTGAGCGCGATGGGCCTGCAGCTGGTCGATCGCACCCAGCTCACGGCGGAGCAGAAGTCGGCGGCGAAGACCTTCTTCCAGTCGTCGGTGTTCCCCGCGCTGACGCCGCTCGCGGTGGACCCCGGGCACCCCTTCCCTCACCTGCGCAACAAGACCATCAACCTTGCTGTGGTGGTGCGCCGAGGCGAGAAGCGCCGAAAGAAAGAGGCGACGGACAGCTCGCTGGCGGTGGTGCAGGTGCCGACGGTGTTGCCGCGGTTGGTGTCGCTGCCGTCGAGCACGGGCACGGCGTTCATGTTGCTCGACGACCTCATCGCGAACCACGCGGGAGATCTCTTCCCCGGCTTCGTGGTCGATCAGGTCGCGGCGTTTCGCGTCACCCGCAACTGGGACATCGACGTCGACGATGAAGAGTCGCAAGACTTGCTGGCGTCGATTCAGCAGGAGCTCCGGCGCAGAGATCGCGGCGCGGCGGTGCGGCTCGAGATCGAGGCTTCGGCCTCGGCGGCGCTCGAGACGCAGCTCACCGCGGCGCTGAAGCTCTCCACGCCCGACGTGTACCGGGTGTCGGGGCCGCTCAACCTGCCCGACCTGACGTCGATCTCCGACGCCGACCCGCGCCCTGAAAATCGAGTGGAGCCGCTGGTTGCGTCGACGCCCGTCTTCCTCCAAGACACCGACTCGATGATGATCGCGGTGGCTCAGCGCGACGTGCTGCTGCACCACCCGTACGAGTCGTTCGACCCGGTGGTTCGCTTCCTCGAAGAGGCGGCCGACGACCCGAACGTGCTGGCGATCAAACAGACGCTGTACCGCACGACCGGCGACAGCCCCATCGGCCGATCGCTGATGCGCGCGTCAGAGAACGGCAAGCAGGTCACCGTGCTGGTGGAGCTCAAGGCGCGCCTCGACGAGGCCAACAACATTGCCTGGGCCCGGCGCATGGAGGACAACGGCGTGCACGTCGTCTACGGCCTCATCGGCCTCAAGACGCACTGCAAGGTGACGCTGGTGGTGCGCCGCGAAGGTGCTGGCATTCGCCGCTACGTGCACCTGGGCACGGGGAACTACAACCCGGCCACCGCGCGGCAGTACACCGACCTGTCGCTCTTCACCGCCCGGGTGGAGATGGCCGACGACGTCACCGCGCTCTTCAACACCCTCACCGGCTATTCCACCCAGCCGAACTGGAAGCGAATCGCGGTGGCCCCAACCACCCTGCAGACCAAGCTGCTGGAGCTGATCGAGCGCGAAGCCGGCAAGGCCAAACGCGGCGAGCCGGCGCGGATTCTGGCGAAGATGAACGCGCTGGTCGACCCGGTGATCATTCGCGCGCTGTACGGAGCGAGCCAGAGCGGCGTGGAGATCGACTTGCTGGTGCGTGGCATCTGCTGCCTGCGACCGGGGGTACCGGCGATCTCCGAGCGCATTCGCGTCTTCAGCGTGGTCGATCGCTTCCTCGAGCACTCGCGGGTGTTCGCCTTCGGCTCGGGCGCGCAGACCGAGGTCTACATCTCGTCGGCCGACTGGATGCCCCGCAACTTCCACCGCCGCATCGAGGTCATGGCGCCGGTGGAAGATCCCCTCCTTCGGCAGCGCCTGCTCGACGAGCCGCTCGGCCTGGGGCTGAAAGACAACACCAAGGCCCGGCAGCTGATGCCCGACGGAACGTACGTGCCGATTCCGCTCCAGCTCGACGCCCCCACGGTGCGCAGCCAGGTGGCCCTTCTCGAGCTGGCGCGCCGCAGCGGCACCTCGGTTCCCACTGAGCCGGTGATTCGCCACATGGCGTCACCCCTCGAAAAGGGGACCAGCTCGAGCCCGAGTTCCGTGTCGTAGATGGCGATGCTATGGGCGACCGCGTAGACTCCACCAGGAGTCGTCAAGGAGTCGCGCCATGGGCCTCAAATTGCCGGAGTTGCTGCTCATTTTCTTCGCCGTGATGCTGCTGTTCGGGGCCACGCGGCTCCCGCAGCTGGGCAGCTCGCTCGGCGCGGCCATTCGCAACTTCAAGCGCGGCTTCTCGGGTGAAGACGAGAAAGACCCCGCCAAGAAGCTCGCCGACGGCGCGTCGCCCGAGGGGTTGACCTCGAACGACAAGGCCTCATCGAAGCAAGGCTGACTTACTTCAAGGCTTTCTCAATCTCCGCAGCCACGGGCTTGGCCCAGGCCTTGGACCTCCGGCCCTCGGGCGGATCGAAGTCGAGCGAGCCGTTGAGCACCTTCTCGATGGCGGCTTTCGCCTCTTTCGGGTTGCCGTCTTTCAGCTCGGTCTCCGCCAAGAAGAGCCAGTTGCGCAGGTGCTCGGGGTTCTTTTCGGCCGCGCGAAGGAGAATCTCCCGCGACTTCTTCAGGTCGCGCTTCGGCCACGGCAGCGACCAGTAGTAACGGCCCTTGGCGCGGAGCCCGCCGTAGCGGTCGTAGCCCTCGTTGAGCTTGAGCGCGGCGTCGAGGTTGGTGACGTACTGCTTCTCGAGGCCCTCGGTGATGGCCTTCAGAATACCCACCGACTGGGAGTACGCGCCGATGGAGAGCGCCGTGTAGTAGGTCCCCTCGAGGGCACCCGGCTTCGCTTTTTGCGCCCGAGCCGCGAAGTCCCACGCCTCTTTGGCGACCTGCTTCTTGAGCGTGTCGTCAGCAGCGCCGTCGGCCACCCACCACCGAGCGCGGGCGGCCCGCCAGAGCACGTCGTAGGTGTCGGGCGTGGCCTTGAGCGACTCAGCGATCAACGCGTCAGCGGCCTTGAGCGTCGCGGGGTCGTCTCGCGTCTTCCACAGCTCGTCGAACCTGGCTGCTGCATCGGGAGCGCCGGCTGCGGCGGGCTCGGCGGCCGGCGTCGGTGCGGGCGCCGTTTCAGGAGCGGGAGGTGCCGCCGGTGCCGCGGCTGGCTCCTCGGCGAGAGACGCTGCAGCCACCACGAGGAGCAACACACCAGTGTGAATGCGCATAGGCCGCGGAGCCTATGTCAGACGAAAAAGAAAACCCGCAGCCACGAGATGTGTGGCCGCGGGTTCCGGTCGACCGAGAGGGGGAGGAAGTCCGGTCGACACGACAGGGAAATGTGAGCGCCGTTACGCCGCCTGCGCGGCCTCGGAGAACTCTCCGTCGGAATTGTACGCCTCGAGGTAGCGGGCGAGGAAGCTCTTGGTCTTCAGCTCGACTTGGCGCACACGTTCACGCGAAACGCCCCACCGCTGGCCAAGCTCTTCGAGCGTGCGAGGTTTGTCTTGGGTCAGGCGCTCTTGAAGAATGTCCCACCCGAGATCGCCCAGGCGGCGCTTCACCCGGTACAGCGCCTGCGACACCTCGTCATCGAGCTCGACCCGGAGGAAGGCCTGATCGGGCGTGGTGCCCGGGTCTTCGATGCGGTCGACGTAGGTCGCGTCTGACTCATCGTCGATGGGCGCGTCGAGCGAGAAGTCGCTCATGGTGACGCGCTCGTGCTCACCGCCGCGCACGTGGCTGCGGTTGTCCTTCAAATAGCGGGTGATGTACGCGCGGATCCACCACACCGCGTAGGTGGCGAAGCGCACGTTCTTCTTCGAGTCGAAGTGCTCGATCGCCTTCATCAAGCCGACGTTGCCCTCTTGAATGAGGTCGTCGAGGCGAGCGCCGCCACGGCCGGCGAACTTCTTCGCCACCGCCACCACGAAGGGCAAATTCGACGTCGCCAACGTCTGGCGGGCCGATTCGTCACCCTTGCGGGCACGCTTGGAGAGCTCGTACTCGTCTTCACGCGTGAGCTGGCGGTAGTGCCCCATGCCCCGCATGTAGTGAGACAACCCTTCTGTTTCGCTTCGAACCGGCATGACCTCAACCTCCTCGTCGAACAGCAGCTTCTCGTTGCCGACAAGATGCGCTTCGGGGGTTTCGGTTTCGGCGTTGTGCATTTCAGTCTCCTCCCCGTTTGGAGAGAGCAACCTGAATGCCGGAGCCGTTCGATGCAAAAACCCAAGGAAAATCAGACTGTTTTGATCAGTCTTCGAAGATTTTCCCGGGGTTCAGAATTACCTCTGGGTCAAAAAAGACCTTGAGGCGTCGTTGGAGCGCGATGAGCGCTGGGGCTTGCTCGAGGGGGAGAAAGCGTCGTTTCGCGAGGCCGACGCCGTGTTCGCCGGTGATGGTGCCTTCGAGCTCGAGGGTGGCGCGCATGATGCGCTCCAAGGCCTCCTCGACCCGTGGGCGCTCCGCAGGGCCGGCGTAGAGCACGTTGGTGTGGAGGTTCCCGTCGCCGGCGTGCCCGTAGGTGGCCACGGTCAGGCCGAGCGCCTGGCCGATGGCTTTGAAGCGCGCGATGGCCTCGGGCATGCGGCTGCGCGGCACGACGATGTCTTCGGAGAACTTGAAGCCCTTCAAGGCCCGCAACGCCGGAGAGACCTGGCGCCGGACAGCCCACAACCGCTCTCGCTGCGCCGCGTCGTTGGCCACCAGGACGTCGAGCGCGCCGGCCTGCGTGCACACCTCGCCGCACTGCGCCAACTCGGCCAGCACGCCGTCGTCGGTGCTGCCGTCGACCTCGAGGAGGAGACACGCCCCAGCCCCGGCCGGAAACGTGAAGCCCTTGCCGTCGACCGCCGCGAGCGCCACGTCGTCGAGCAGCTCGAGGGCTCGGGGCCACAGTCCGGAGGTCAGCACTTTCCCAGACGCAGTCGCGGCGTCGCCCACGGTGCGGAAGGAGATGAGCGCGGTACGCACGTGGCGCGGCGACGGAACCAAGCGAACGGTGATCTCCGTGGCGATGCCGAGGGTGCCTTCGCTCCCCACCATCAAGCCGACGAGATCGTACCCAGCGACGCCCTTGGCGGTCTGGTGGCCGAGCCGCACCACGTCGCCCGACGGGAGCACCCACTCCAGCGCCAGCACGTGATCGCGGGTGACGCCGTATTTCAGCGCGCGCGGGCCGCCGGCGTTCTCCGCCACGGTGCCGCCCAGGGTGCAGCTCTCCCAGGAGTTGGGATCTGGCGCGTACATCAGCCCATGCGCCTCGACCGCGCGCCTCAGCTCGCCGAGCACCACGCCCGGCTGCGCCACCGCGAGGAGATCGTCGGGTCGCACGGCGAGAATTCGGTTCATTCGCTCGAGCGAGAGCGACACCCCGCCCCTCACCGGGAGTGAACCCCCGCTCTTGCCCGTACGCGCGCCCACCGGCGTCACGGGTACGTGGTGCCGCTGACACGCTCGGAGCACGGCCTGCACGTCTTCGGTCTTCTCGGCGAAGACCACCATGTCGGGGAGGTAGGTGCCTTGATCAGACTCGTCGCGGCCGTTGCGTTCCCGAGACTCGAGGCGCTCGTCGAAGGCCACTCCGGCGGTGCGGAGCGCGGCCTTCACCGCCTCCAGGCCAGTCACTTGCGCGCCCCGATGCGGGCCCACAGCTCTCGGCGCAGCGCCGGCTCACGCAGCACGCCTTCGTACGCTTCGGTGTGCGTCACCGCGTGCGCGTGCTCGTCACCGCGGAGCCGGAGACACGTCTGCTCGGCCTCCAACACGCACGCCGCGCCCTGGCTGCCCAGGTGCGTCATCAACGCGCTCGCCACCCGCCGGGCCAGCTCCTCTTGGAGGATCAAGCGGTGCGCGAACACGTCGAGCAATTTCGGCAACCGCCCGAAGCCGATGACCGAGTCACCCGGCACATACGCCAGGTGCGCTCGGCCCGAATACGGCAGCAGGTGATGCGGGCACATCGAACGAAAATCGAGGCCGGTGATCACCACGAGCTCGCGCTCGCTCGCCTTGGTCACCGGGAAACGCTCGGCCAACACGTCGGCCGGGGAGCGTCGGTACCCCTCGAGGAACTCATCGGCCCAGGCCTCGGTGACGCGCTCAGGCGTCTGCTCGAGGTTCGCATCGGAGAGATCGAGCCCTGCGGCTTTGAGAAAATCGGCCACCGCGCGGCGCATCGCAGGGCGATCGACCTTCGGCGCTTTGCGCGTCTTCACGCGCGGTAGGTGACGCAGTACTCCGGGGTCTCCCACAGCTTGATCTCCTTCAAGCCGGTGATGATGGGGGCGAGGCGATCCCACATCCACACCACGAGGTTCTCCGCCGTCGGGTTCTCGACGATGTCGTTGAGGTGGTAGTGGTCGACCTTCGACAGCACCTGCGCCTCGACGGTGCGCTTGATCTCATCGAAGTCGCGAATCATGCCGTCTTGCGGTGAGGGGCGGCCGGCGAGCGTGACCTGCAGCACGTAGTTGTGGCCATGCAGCCGCTTGCACGGGCCGTCGTAAAACGGCAGCAGGTGCGAGGCGCTGAAGTGAAAGTCGATGGACAACAGCATTTCCATGCGGGCGCCCTTACCAGGCTGTCAGAAGAAGCGCATCGGCTCGGGGCGTTGCAGGGTGTCGACCGGCGCGTCGACCTCGATCTCGTCAGAGGGAATGAAGGCCGGACGATCGATGCACAGAAAGCTCTGCTCGATATCGGTGATGTTCTCGTACCGGTGCGGGAAGTTGCGCGGCCAGGTGTGCGCCAGGCCCGCCTTCACCGGCTGCCCTTGGAGGAGGAACCCATCGCCCAACACCAGCTCTGATTCCTCGAGAATGGTGTGGATGTGCGTGGGCAGCACCGTGCGCGGAGAGATGCGCTCTCGGTACACGCCGCACTCCTTTGTCTCGAAGATGATGTCGACGGCGCCGAAGTGCTTCTTCTCGGTGACGTAGCGAAAGTCGCTTGGAACCCGCTCGATCTCCAGCGTGGGCACCGCGGCGCCCGACAGCGCGACCAGCTTCGACAGCTTCACCTCGACCCGCTCGATCTGCGGGCGCGGCACGTCGGGGCTCGGCGCGGAGAGCACCCACGCTGCCACCGCCTCCGCCGCGCTCTCGAGCAGCCGAAAACGCGAGGCCATGAGCACGAAGCGCAACTCCCCCAGAAGGCGCGCGTAGTCGACGGTCAGGCTCAGCTTGCCGTTGCGCGCGGCGCCTCGGGTGTCGAAGTGCATCGTCACGTCGAGCTCGACGGGCTGCGGCGTGTTCCGCTCGAAGTCGAACAGCCCCACGATGCAGTCGAAGCGCATCCCACGGAGCGACAAACGGTCGAGGTGTTGGCTCATGCGACGCTCAGGCCTCCGTCGACGCGCAGCGTCTGGCCGGTGATGTAGCTGCTGGTGGCGAGGAAAACGACCGCACGCGCCACGTCGTCGGGGGTGCCCTCTCTCCGCAACGGCACCCGCTGGAGCATGTCGGCGCGCTGCGCCTCATTCGTCTCAGCAGCCATCGCCACAGGCCCCGGAGCGACCGCGTTGACCCGAATCGTCGGCCCCAGCTCGAGCGCCCAGGACCGGGTGAGCTGATCCAGCGCGGCCTTGCTCGCCAGGTAGTGCGCGAAGAAATGCGTCGACGTGTACGCGTGGGTGACGGCCATGTCGGTGATGTTCACCACGCAGGCGGCCGGTGCTTGCCGAAGCTTGGGAAGG
>JAEUJT010000090.1 GCA_016793525.1 Archangium sp.
GACGGCACCTTCTGGATTCCGATGCGCGGCTTCACCCAGAGCTTCAACGTCTCCGCGGCGGTGAGCGCGTGTGTCACCCGCGCGGTGGGGTGGCGGCTCGAGCACCAGGGCCCCGACGGAGACCTCACCCCAGCCGAGGCCACCGACCTGGTGGAGCGTTTCCAGCTCCTCTCCGTCAAGCAGCGCGGTCGATTGTACGGGCGGCATGTGAAGCGCGGAGGCCCTCCTCCGTCGAACGACTCAGGAGGCCACGCCCCATGATGCTGCTCATTCTCACGTGTATGGCGTTGTCGCAGGTTCGCCCCGACGCAGGCGCATTCACCGCCGATGCGGGAGTGAAAGTCGCCACGCTCAGCGCCGACGCCGGAGTCCCCGCCGCGCCCGTGCCGTCAGCCGCTCCCGCGCCGAAGAAGGCAGAGCTGGCGCCCGACGTGAAGGCGCTCGTCGACCGCGTGCAGGCGTTCTACGAGCAGACGAAAGACTTCAAGGCCGACTTCACCCAGGCGTACACCTACAAGGCCTTCAAGCGCACCCAGACGTCGTCGGGCACCGTCACGTTCAAGAAGCCGGCGCTGATGCGCTGGGAATACGCGAAGCCGGCACCGAAGACCTTCGTGCTCGCCGGGGAGCGCGTCTACACCTACGACCCCGAGGCGAAGTTGCTGACGCGGGCGGCGATCAACACCAGCTCGCTCTCGGCCTCGGTCACGTTCCTCTGGGGGCAAGGCAAGCTGGCGAGCGAGTTCTCCATCGCGAAGAAGGCGTGCGCGACCTGCACCGGCACGCTGCTCGAGCTCACCCCGCTGGTGCCCGACCCGCGGTTTCAGCGGGTGCTGCTCGAGATCGACCCGGCGTCGGCGCAGGTGGTGAGGAGCACCGTCATCGACCCCGACGGGAGCGAAAACGCCATCTCCTTCTCGAAGCTGACGACGAACACCAACGTCGACGAGGCGCACTTCAAGCTGACGCCACCGCCGGGTACGCAGGTGCAAGACTTCGCCGGCAACGCGCCAGCGGCCAAGCCGTAACCGCTACTCCTCGGTGCTGGTCTTCTTGAAGGTGTCGAGCACCGCCTGCGACGCGCGCGAGAGGTATTTGCCCTTGCGCACGAGAATGCCGATGGGCCGGGTGAAAGTGCCCTCGATGAAGGGCTTGGCCACCAGGGCGCCTGCGCGCACCTCGTCTTCGACCGTGGGCTGAGGCAACACCGAGACGCCGAGGCCGAGCTCGACCGCGCGCTTGATGGTCTCGACGTTGTCCATCTCCATTGACGGGGTGAGCTCGAAGCCCTTGTCGCGGAACAGCTTGTCGATGCCTTTGCGGCTGGGGGCCTCGGGGTCGAACGAGACGAAGGGCACCGCCGCCACGGCGGCCATCGACACCTTGGCCTTGCTCGCCAACGGGTGATTCGGCGCCATGACACACACCAGCTTGTCTTCGCGAAATGGCACCACGTCGACGCCCGCGCGCGAAACTGGGTACGCCACGAGCCCCAGGTCGGCGCTACCGAGAATGACGTCGTCGTACACCTGGTCGGAGCGGCGGTAGTTCAGCCGGAGATTCACCTTCGGGTACGTGCGGAGCAGCGCGCGCTGAATGTGCGACAGCTCGTGGAGCCCCACCGAATAGATGGTGGAGACCGTCGCCGCGCCCGACACCTCGGTGGCCTGCTCGCGGATCTCCCCTTCGACCTCGGCGAAGCGGTTGAGAATCTCTTTGCACCCGCGGAAGAGGCGCTCGCCCGACGAGGTCGGCGTCACGTGGCGGGCGCTGCGCGAGAGCAGGCGCTGGGCGTACCGCTGCTCCAGCGCGCGGATCTGCTGGCTCACCGCCGACTGCGTGACATGGTTCAGCTGCGCGGCGCGGGAGAACGACCCGGTCTCAACCACGTCGACGAACATCTTGAGCGATTCGATTTGCATGAGAAGGCCTCCTGAGGTGGCCTACGCTCATTAGTAACACTGAATTCGCTTGGCAAGCCGAACTACATCACCCACATCACCGTCACCGAGCCGCCGAGCGATTGGTCGGCCGCGCCGCGCGCGAACAAGGTGGCGCCCTCGTCGGGCCGCAGGGTGATGAAGTACCGGTTCCAATCAGCGGCGAGGCGCAGCTCGAGGTGGTCGGCGAAGGC
>JAEUJT010000120.1 GCA_016793525.1 Archangium sp.
CAAGTCGGGCAGGTCCGGCAGCGCCGCCAGGCCGACGCCGCCGAGGGTGCGGTTGCCGGCGGACGACGCGCGCTCGAAGGCCTGGTCTTCTTCTGTCACCTGGCGCAGGCGGTCGGCGTCGATGGTGTTCAGCTTGGCCACCCAGGCCGCGGCGTCGCGGTAGCCCGGCGCCACCGCCAGCACCCGCTGCAGCGCTTCGATTGCGTTCTGCGGCAGCCCCAGCTTGTCGTACAGCTGCGCCAGCGCGTAGAGCGTCTCGACGTCTTTCTCGGATTCTGGCGGCGACTCGACGAAGGGCCCGATGAAGTACTCGAAGGCGATGCTGACGTTGGGCACCGTCATCGCCAGGCGCACCGCGTCAGCCGCCGCCTGCCGGTACCGCGGGTCGGTGGCCGGCACCCGCTGAATGAGGTCGAAGGCCTTGGCCGCATCGCCCGCGCGCCAGGCGCACACCGACGCTTCGTAGAACTTCCCCGCCTGCACGAAGAGCGATGCTGCCCGCGCGTGGTGGCCCAACTCGCTCGCCAGTCGCGCCCCCTCGGCGGGAGCGCCGGCCTGCACGTAACCCTCGAGGGCCGCGGCGCGGTTGCCTTGGGCCTCGATGCGGCGGGCAGCGTCGAGCTGGGCGGCGTTGCGCACCGGTTGGCGCGGCGCAGATGGAGGAGGGAGCGGCGGCGCGGTGGGTGGCTTCACCGAGGCGCGCGAGGCGGGCTTCGGCACCTCGCGCAGCTGGGCGGCGCCGTCGAAGTCGCCGGCCTTCTCCAGTACCTCGGCGGCGCGGGCTTTCTCGCCGAGCGACGTCAGCAGCCGCACCGCGCCTTCGGTGTCGCCGGCCCGGGCCAGCAGGTGCGACGCGGTGAGCGCCCGCTTGCGCTGCTCCGCGTTGAGCTTCGCGGTGTCGAAGCCCCGGCCCGGGAGCTGCTGGAGCAGGTACTCGGCGGCCCCGCGAAAATCTCGGCGCCCAGCCAAGAGTCGCACCACGTCTTCGGCCGACGCGAGGCGGCGGAACCAGTCGAGCGCCCGCTGCCAGTCTCCGGCGCGCTCATGGGCCCGCGCGGCCTCGAGGGCCTTGGCGTACTCCGCGGCCGAGAGGCCCGAGGTGCTCATTCGGGCGCCACTCCGTCGAGCAACTTGCGCAGCGCATCAGGCGCGTGCGCCACCTTCAGCGCTTCGGCTGGCTCCACCAGGCCCTGCTGCACCACGCGCAGCAGACAGGCGTCGAGGCTCTGGTTGCCCGAGCCGTCGTGACTCGCCGTCTGGAGGTACGAATCGAGCTGGTGCACTTTTCCTTCACGAATCATGCTCGACACCGCGAAATTCTGCAGCAGCACCTCGTGCACCGCCACCAAGCCGTCGGCATTGGCCTTTTTGCACAGCTGCTGACACACCACCGCGCGCAGCAGCACGGCCAACACGCCGCGCGCCTGCTCGGTGGCGCTTTCGGGCATGGCGTCGATGATGCGGTCGACCGCCTTGGCCGCCGAATTCGTGTGCAGCGTGCCCAGCACCAACACGCCGGTCTCCGCCGCCTGGAGCGCGAGCGAAATCGTCTCTGGGTCGCGCATCTCGCCCACCACCAGCACGTCGGGTGACTCGCGCAGCGCCGAGCGGAGCGCCGCGGCGAAGCTCGGCACGTGGTCGCCCACCTGCCGCTGGGTCACCACACTTTTGGCCGAGGCGTGCACGAACTCGATGGGGTCTTCGACGGTGATGATGTGCCGCGCCGACGAGGTGTTGATTTGCGCCACCAGCGCCGAAAGCGTCGTCGTCTTGCCGCTGCCCGTCGGCCCGCACACCAGCACCAGCCCATTCTGCAGGTCGGCCAGCCGGCGCACCTGCTGCGGCACCAACAGCTCGTCCAACGTCGGCAGCCGCTTGGGAATGATGCGGAACACCGCGCCGTAGCCGTGCTGCTGCACGAAGAGGTTGACGCGAAAACGCGCCACGTCAGGCAACACGTAGACGTAGTCGAGCTCTTGGGTGCGCACGAGCGTCGCCCGCTGCGCCTCGGTGAGCGGCTCGAAGAGAAAGCGCTCGGTCTCCTGGCGGGTGAGGCTGCGGTACGGCAGCGCGGTGAGGTCGCCGTGGTGGCGAATGGTCGGCGGCCTCCCGGCGGAGAAGTGCAGGTCACTCGCGCTCTGCTCGGCCACCAGCCGCAAGAAGGAGTCGATGCGCGCCACGCGTCAGCCTCCCTTTCGCTGCGATTTGCCCACGTCGGCCAGCAAGGCCTCGAAGTCTTTCTTCGAGCGCGCCTTGACGAAGGCATCTTCGGCCGTCACTCGACCCGCCTTCACCAACTTCATCAGCTCGGTGTCCATCAGCCGCATGCCCTCGGCCTGCGAGGTGACCATCACCGAGTGCAGCTGGTGCGTCTTGCCCTTGCGAATGAGCGCCGCCGAGGCGTCGGTGTTGAGCAACACCTCGAGCGCCAACACGCGCCCTCCGTCGGTCGCGGGCAGCAGGTACTGGCACACCACCGCGCGCAGGCTCTCGGCCAACATCGAGCGCACCTGCTGCTGCTGCGCCTGGGGAAACGCGTTGATGAGGCGGTCGATGGAGCTGTCGGCCGACACGGTGTGCACGGTGCCGAAGACGAGGTGCCCCGTCTCCGCCGCCGTCACCGCGAAGGAGATGCTGGGCAGGTCGCGCAATTCGCCCATGAGAATCACGTCGGGGTCTTCGCGCAGGGTGGCGCGCAGCGCGTTCGACATCGACTGGGTGTGCGACCCGAGCTCGCGCTGGGTGACGATGCTCTTCTTGTCGGCGTGGAGGAACTCGATGGGGTCTTCGAGGCAGATGATGTGCGACGCGTCGGTGCGGTTGATGGAGTCGATGAGCACCGCCAGTGTCGTCGACTTGCCGCTGCCCGTCGGCCCGCCGATGAGCACCAGGCCTTGTGACAGCTGCGCCAGCCCCAACACCTGCGGCGGCAAGCCAATGGCGTCGGCGCTCGGCAGCACCCCCTTGATGATGCGGAAGACGGCCGCCGGTCCCTTGGCCTCGGTGAAGAGGTTGACGCGGTAGCGCAGCGACTTGGCCTTCAACTCGTACGAGAAGTCGACGTCTTCGCCTTTCTCCAGCGTTGCCGCGCGCTCCGGCGTCAGCAGCGGGGCCAGCAGGTTGCGCACCTGCTCTTCGCTCATGGCGTTGTTGGTGAGCGCCTCCACCTTGCCCAGGCGCTTGAAGTACACGACCCGCCCCGGCGCGAGGAACACGTCGTCGCCGTGCAGCTCGGTGCAGCGGGTGAGCAGCTGGTCGAGGAGCGTCAGCTGCGCCACCGCCTCTTCGGTCACCGCCAGAGAGATGTTGAAGCCCTCTGCGATGCCTCGCGCCCGGGTTCGTACGTCGACATCGCCGTCGTGCAGCAGCGGTTGCACGGCGGTGGCCAGCGAGTTGTCTCCCAAGAAGCCCACCACCTCGAGCGCGGCGAGGCGCACCTGCGCGCTGGGACTGGCGAGGAGGGTGACGGCAGGCTCCAACGCCTCGGGCGCGTGCATCATGCGCAGGGCGTCGAGGCACGCCGCCTGGTCGTCGGGCACCCGCTGCAGCAGGTCGAGCAGGTACGGCACCGAGCGCGGGTCACCCAGCTCGCCGATGGTGAGAATGGCCCGCTCACGCACCCACCAGTCGCCGTCGTTCTGCGCGGCGCGCACGAGTGCGCCCAGCGTCTCCGGGGCTTTGAGGCGGCCGAGCAGCTCCACCGCCCACCGGCGCACCACCTCGGAGTCGGCCGACAGGTACGGCACGAGATGCGGCGCCAGCGCGGGCCCCGCCATCTGCACCAGCGCGTCGGCCAGGCGCTCGCGCACCCACCAGTCTTCGTCGCGCAGCACCGCCAGCAGCTTCGGCCACAGGTCTTCGGCCGGGGCGCGAATGGAAGACACGAGGCCCGCCGCCATGCGCCGCACGTTGACGTCGGGGCTGCGCAGCAACCAGATGATGGTGCGGGAGAGGTCGAGCTTCTCCGCCCGGCTCAGCGCCGACATGATTTCGCCGGCCTTGGTGCGCACCGCGAGCTGCTTGTGGCCCAGCGCTTCGACCAGCACCCCGAGGAGCGCGTTGCTGCCCTGCGCCTCGACCACCGACAGCACCGCCAACCGCAGCGCGTTGGGCCCCGCACGGAGCCGGTGCTCCAGCGTCACCACCACCCGCGGCGAGGAGAAGCGGCGCAGGCCCTCGATGGCCGCGCGCGCGAGGGACGGCTGCTCCACCACCGGCGCCACGGCGCGGAACCAGTCTTCTTCACTGCACAGCTCGCAGTACGACTGCAGGGCCGTGCGGGCCACCTCGTCGTTGGTGTCGGCGAAGAACGAGGCCAGCAGCGCCAGCACGGCGGGCACGTCGCGCGCCAGCACCCGCATGTCGCCCAGCGCGCGGAGGGCGAGGAGCCGCTCGGGAGGTTTGGCCGCCGGCAGCTCGGTGGTCAGCAGCGCAATCGCGGAGAACCCACCGCCGCGCACCAGCACCTCGAGCGCCTCGGCCCGGCCCGCGAAGCTGCGCTCTTTGAGGACGTTCTGCACACCCTCGAGGTGGGCGAGCGAGCGCGGCGTGGAGAAGATGGCCACCGCCAGCTTGCGCGTCGCGGCGTCGGCGTGGCCCAGCTGCGGCGCCAGCGCGCTCAACGAGGGAATGTCGTCGAGCACCGCGAGCGGCTTGGCGAGCGCGGCTTTGAGCGTCGGGTCGCCTTCTTTGAAGGCCTTCACCAGGAGCACCAGCAGCTGCGGGTCTTTTTTGCCCGTCACCAGCCCGGCGATGGCCGCGGCGCGGCGCTTGTGCACCACCGGGTCGGCCTGCGACGAGTGCTTCGACAGCGCGAACTCGAGCAGCTTGCGCAGCTCGAGGGCCGGCACCGCGAGGTTGGCGCGAACGAAGTCATTCACTTCGTCGTCGTTGGTCCACGCGCCGACCTTGAACACCATCAGCGCTTCGCCCGGAGGTGGCGGGGGCGGTGGTGGCGCTGTCGAGGCTGGAGGCCGGGAGGGCGCGGGCTGCGGTGCCGAGGCACGCGGTGGAGGTGCAGAACCGGGCGGGAGTGGCGCGGTCGCCGAGACCACCGGGAGCGACATCGGCACCGGGGTGAGCGCCATGCCCATGATGGCGGGGCTCGAGTCCGACGACATCATCGGCGCGATGAAGCCACTCGGCGTCGAGCCGGCCACCTGGAACAGACCAGACCCGCCGCTCGCGGGTGGCGCGAGGCCCACCATCGAGGCACTCGAGCGCGGCGCGGAGGGCGGTGGCGCGGCTCCGGTCATCGAGGCGCTCGACCGTGGAACAGACGGCGGAGGCGGCGCCGACGGCATGGGCGGGGGAACCGGGCCGGCCATTGACGCGCTCGACCGCGGCACCGACGGCGGTGGCGCGATGCCGGGCAGCGAAGCGCTCGATCGCGGGGCCGACGCGGGCGGCACGGCGGGAGGCGGCGCACTCGCACGTGGCGCCACGCCATTCATCGAGGCGCTCGAGCGGGGGGCCACTCCACTCAGCGACCCACTCGAGCGCGGCACCTGCAACACGCCCGACGGCGACGACATGGGCGGCGCGGCCGCCGGCTCTTCGTCGAACGTGGCCGACTTCATTCGCTCGGGCGCGCGCTCGAGGTCGAGGTCGATGGAGCCCATGCCCGCGAGGGTGAACGTGGGCTTCTCGATGTCGAGCACCGCGCCGCGGCCGTCGACGAGGGTGAACTCGCCGTCGGCAAACTCCTGAGCGATGGGCGTGGGAACGCCGTACTGGTGTTTGCCCAGGCTCTCCACCGAGCGCGACACCATGTCTTGAATCTGGCCCTCGCCCGCGGCCACCGCGACCACGTTGAGGTTCAGCCGCTGGCTCACCTCGGCCAGCGTGTCGGTGTCGAACGGCTCGGCCATGGCCATCGCCACCAGCTTGGCGTCAGGCTTCACCGCGAAGGGCAGAATCCCCTTTTGCCGGCAGTAGGCCGCGTCGAGCAGCGCCACCGCCGCCGGGTCGACCTGCGTCTTTTCGAGGTCGACCACCGTGACGTTGGCGATTTGCGCCACCACCTCGACGATTTTGGCTTCGGTGGTGAGGCGCAGCTCGAAGAAGGCGCGGGTGAGGCGCCCGTCCCACTGCTTCACCCAGGCCAGGGCGCTGCGCAGCTGCACGGCATCGAGGACCTGGAGGTCGACGAGCCGTTGGCCAAAGGCGCGCTCTTTCGCTCGTAAGTCAGACAACCCGTGGACTCCCCCGGTGTGAGCAGGGAGCGTAGAGCAGAAACCGCCCGAGAAGATCTGCCTCGTTGGTTCCCGAGATTTTCGCGGGCTGGCCGGGTTTTTCAGTTGCAGGTGGTGAGGTACCCGACCGTCAACGTCTGGCCCGGGCCCGGGGTGTTGACCGGCGCGAAGCGCACCGAGTTGCTCACCGCGTCGTAGGTGTACCCGCCCGCCGCCACCGGTTGGCCGTTGATGCGCACGTCGAGCTGGTTGGCGCCGGTGAGGTCGGGCACGTTGTTCAAGAAGAACTGAGTGCGAAAGCCGAAGGCCGTCTGCCCGAGTGACTGCAGGGTGCTGGCCCAGCTCGTCGAGCAGATTTCGGCGCGCACGCCGCCGGTGGCCGTCACCAGCGCCTGGTAGTTCGAGAGGCCGGTCAGGTCGTCGTAGCTGCAGCCCGACGGCGCCGACGAGAGGTACGGCCCGATGTTCGAGAAGGTGAAGGCCGAGCGGTTGGCGAAGCCTTTCACGTTGAACAGAATGTTTTGGTAATACGAGAGCGGCTGCGGCGACTGGTCTCCGGCGTCAGACACCACCACCACCGCCAGGTTGGCGTCGAGGCGCAAGAAGCCCGCGTTCTGGCCCGCCAGGTTCACCGACGAGAGCGCGGCCACCGTCGGCGCCAGGCCCATTTCGGTGCCCGAGCCGCTCGTGCCCACGTTCACCAGCGTCGAGAAGGCGCCCGACACGTTCGGCGTCGCCCGCGTCAGCACGTGGCCCGCCGTGCCCGCGCGAATCATCACCCCGTTGCGCGAGATGTCGGTGGTGGTGGCGCTCAGGTGGTAATCGACGCTCGCGCTGTTCGCGTACTGCATGAACGAGCCGAAGTTCGCCGCCAGGCTCGCCTGCTTGTCACCCATCGAGCAGGAGTCGTCGATGACCAGCAGAATGTCGGCCTTCGGCTGCGCGTCTTGGGTGAACGTGTCGGTCTGGAGGCCCATCGGGTCGCCGCGGCCCGTCATGTTCGCGACGTAGCTGACCGACGCGCCCGACTGCACCACCTCCATCACCACCACGCCTTGGTCGACGCCCGTGTCGATGGGCGAATACCGCGCCTGGAATTGCACCGGCGCCGCGCCCGGAGCGAGCGTCAGCCCCGTCGAGGGAATGGTCGGCGTCTGCACCAAGAAGAACTCGGGGCACGCGGTGCCGCCGGGGCACGAGGGCGTCCCCGCCGCAGCGCCGGCCGCGGTCACCAGCTGCAGACTGCGCAGCGTCAGCGCCGTGCTGCAGGTGTTGTAGAGGTTGAAGGTGCGCGCCGGCGAGTTGCAGCGGGCCGAGGTGGGCGGAACGCTGCGCACCGTGCCGAAGTCGAGCGGGTTCGGCGTCACCGTGAGGCACGACGGGCCCACCACCGTGCGCATGGTGATGCGGGTGTTTGGCTGGGCCGGCGAAGTCGAGTCGAAGCTGAACACGCCCGTCAGCGTCACCGGTGTGGTGCCCGAGAAGGAGACTGGGGTGGTTCGCAGCACCACCGTGTACGTCTCTCCGGCCAGCAGCTCTTTTTCGGTGGGGGGCGGCGTGGCGAAGCTGAACTCTGGCGCCGAGCCCGCGAGGAACTGAAAGTTGGTGAGGTAGCAGATGTCAGACGCGTTGGCCGACGCGTTGGTGATGTTCACGGGGATGTCGCGCTGCGTGGCCACCGGCACCAGGCCGAAGTCGGCGGTGAGCGGCGTCACCCGGTAGCTGCACGGCGGCGTCACCTGCACGTTGGCGGTCAACGTCAACCGCACCGTGGGCTCGCTCAGGTCGTTGGAGTGCAACACGAGCTCGGCCTCTTTCAGGCCCACGCTCGTCGCGCGCAGCGCCACCGTCAGGTCGACGCTGTTGGAGCCCACCGTCGCCGGCAAGCCACCCACCGAGGAGTACGTCGGCGCCACGGTCACCACGAAGTCGCTCGCCGAGGTGCTCGCGTTGCCGGGCACCACCTCGTACAGCGGCATTTGGCCCGGGCGGCCCATCATGTCGACCGTGCCGAGGAAGAGCGGCGCCGAGCCGATGTTCTGCACCGCCACGCGGCGCGACGCCTGGCCGAGGCCGTTGGAGAAGCTGACCCGGCCGAAGTTCACCGCCGGGCGCGGCGTCACCTTGATTTTCGGGCCGCCGCCGGTGCACTCCAACGCGACCGAGCCGCGCGGGGTGCGGGTGAGGCCCGTGTCGAAGGTGAAAGCGGAGTTGCGAACGCCGGCGACGGCAGGGCTGCACGACACCGTCACTGTGGTTTCGCCGACGGGCAGCGTCAACGTCGCGCCGGCCGGGGTGAAGGTGTAGTCGGTGGTGTTGGTGGTGCGCACGTTGCGCAGGGTGATGGGGCGGTTCGAGCCGTTGACGAACTTCACCTCGCGCGCCACCTGGAAGTTCGGCGGCACCTGGCCGAAGCGCAGGGTGGGCGGGGTCCACGTCAACACGTCGTCGACGCCGGTACCCTTGAGAATGACGGTGACGCTCCGGCACGAGCCAGCGCCGCGCAGCGACACGGTCGCTTCGAAGGCGCGCTTCTCGGTCGGGGTGAAGTTCAGCACCACCGGCTGTCGGCCCATGGAGGGAATTTCGATGTCACCCCGAGGCGCGCCCGCAGCGAAGCCGAAGGCCGGGCCGTCGCGGCCGGCGATGTCGCCCACGGTGGCGAGGTCGGCGTTCGACAGCGTGTTCACCAACTCGACGATTTCAGAGAACGTCTCGCCCACCGGCACGTTGCCGAAGTCGACCACCGCAGGCACGTCGCAGTTTCCGATTTCGGTCTTCGCGCGCAGGGTGACGGTGACGGTGTTGCGGCTCTCGTCGGCGCCGTCGGCGATGAAGCGCACCACACTTTCGTAGGCCAACGTGCCGTCGACCGGCGTGAAGCGAACCGGCACCAGCAGCTCTTGGCCCGGGCTGACGGGCGCCTGCACCAGGTCTGCGTGGAACGGCGCGCTGGCCTCGCCAAAGGCGGGCGCGATGTAGAGCGCGTCGCCGCTGACGATTTCGACTCGCGAGATGGTCAGCTCGCCGGTGCCCGTGTTCTTCAGCGTCAGGGTCTGCGCGCCGGTGCGGCCGAGGTCGACGACGCCGAAGTCGATGGTGAGCTCCGACACGATTTCGGGCTCGACGAGAATGCTGTTCGACGGCTTGACGGCCATCAGCTCGCCGCGGCTCGTCAGCAGGCCGTTGCCGCGCTGGCACTCGCAACCGACCGTCGCGAGCATCACCACGCTGGCCGTCATCACCGTGTGTCGAAGCAACATGTGTGGACCCCTGGGGAAATGGAGCTGGCGGGCTTACAGCAGACCCTCCCGGCGAAATGCAAAGCCGGTTCCTTTCAGTGGTCGAACCCTTTGATTCTTTTGAAGTTTCATGTGGAGTCGAGCGGTTCCGCCCCATTCTCACCAGCTGAGAGGGGTGGATCAGCGAACGGCGTGTTGGCGCAGCAGCGCGTGGAGCGTGTCGGTGGTGAGCACCAGAAACGCGCTCGAATCGCCGACGGTGAAGGCGTCGCCTTCGATGAGCTCTGTCTCTTCGGCGATGCGGCGGCCGTTGACGCGGGTGCCGTTGGTGCTGCCCAAGTCGGACACCCAGACCTGGCGCTTCCACCCGTCGTAGCGAACGAGGGCGTGGTGGCCAGACACGGCTGGGTCGTCCAACCGCACCGCGGCGTCGACCGCGCGGCCGATGGTGAAGCTGCCGTCGGGGTCCTGCGCTCCGAGGGGAATGACGACGCCGTCGTCGACGCCGAGCACGAGTGACAGCACCTGGCGGGCGACCGGGCGTTTGCCGTCGAGGGTGACCGTGCGCGACATCATCTCGTGGAGCTTGGGGTTGGCCGAGGCGGGCTGCGCCGAGCGCTGGAGCAGCACCACCGGCCCCACCCGCTGCATCATCGCGTCGGCGGGGAACTCCACCATGCGGCGCAGCTCGGTCATGGGCAGTGGATCAGGCATAAGGTCATTTCGAAGCGTACCCACTTGCGCGTACAGTTCGAGCTTCGACTGTCTGTTTTCGTTTCCGGAGCTGCCCATGCCCGTCTCGCTCAGTGACCGCCGTCTTTCGCAGCTGTACCGAAGCTTCGAGACGAAGCGCGCGTCAGACCCGAAGACGAAAATCGGTCTCAAGCAGCTCGTGCAGCTGCTGGCCGAGGTCGCCGACAAACAGGGCACGTCGGCGACGAATGCGCTGAAGAAGCTGACGACGAAGGGGCTCCCGCGCAGCGAGCAGGTGGCGCTGGTGCTCGCCGGTATGTCGGCCGACGAGAAGAAAGACCTCACCACGCTCCTCGACCGGGGCACGGTGCCGCTCGACGCCGAGGCCAAGTCGCTGCTGCAGGCGGTGCTGGGCCGTTCGGGCGCCGCCGCGCCGGTGAGCGGGCTCAAGGTGACGAGCACCTCCCGCGGCACCCTCGCGGGCACCACCGCCGCCGGAGCGACGCTCGAGGCCATCAACCTCAGCGCCGCGCCCGAGGGCCGGCTGCACCTCGACGACACCATGGTGCTGGGCAAGGCGGGCGCCGACGGCTCGTTCTCTGGCCTCACGCTGAGCGGCGAGCAGAAAATCAAAGAGGGCGACCTCATTCGCATGAGGGCGCGGTACTCCGACGGCTCGACGTCTGACTGGGTGACGGTCGCGGCCAAAGGCGTGGCCACGAAAGACACGCGCAACGCGGCGGTGGCGCTCAGCCGCATCGGCTTCGAGTCGAGCGGCGCGGGGGCGTTCGCCATCACCAACGTCGACTCTGGCCGGCAGATTTCGGAGCCCGGCGCGGTGATGCAGTTCACCAACTCGCGCACCGGCGAGAAGACGAAGCTCACCATCACCGCCACCGGTGGCTTTCCCGCCAACGCCAAGCTCAAGGGCAAAGCGGGTGACACGTTTTCCGTCGCGGTGACCGACGGCGTGAACAACACGAACTTCGCGAACCCGGTGGGCAAGGTGACGCTGCCCGGAGGCGCCTCCACGCAGACCGACGTGGTGGCCGATCCGGTGCTGCACAAAGACGAGCTCGATGCGGCCGGCAAGCCCAAGTACAGCAAGGTGCTCTTCACCGGCCCGGTGTTCAGCGGCGGCGTGAAGCCCGGCGACGTCGAGCAAGGCTGGCTGGCGAACTGCTACTTCCCCGCGGCCATGGCCTCGCTGGCGCAGACCAACCCGGCCGAAATTCAGAAGATGGTGAAGGCCAACGGCGACGGCACGTACACGGTGACCTTCAAGGAGTTCAACGCGCGCACCGGCGCGTCGGAGAAGGTCGAGATTGTCGTCGACGGCGACCTCTACGTGCAGCCCTCGGGCGAGGCGCTCTACGGCCACAGCCCGGCCAGCAACGACCCGAAGAAGATGGAGCTCTGGTACGCGCTCGTCGAGAAGGCGTACGCCGAGTGGTACAGCAGCAGCTACAACGAGATCGGCTCCGGCGGCGTCTCGTCTGACGTGTTCGAGGCGGTGCTCGGCAAGCCCACGGCCACCACGTTCATCAAGCCCACCAACACCGAAGCGGTGTGGAAGGTCATCAAGGCCGCGAGCGACGCGAACAAGCCCATCGCCGCCGGCACACACGGTGAAGACAAAGAGGCGCTGTACACGAACACCGGCGTGTACTCCGACCACGCGTATTCGGTGCTCGGCTACGAAGAGAAGAACGGCACGCGGTACGTGAAGCTGCGCAACCCGTGGGGGCGCTCGGAGCCCGCTGGCAACGGCGCCGACGACGGCTTCTTCAACTTGAAGCTCGAAGACTTCGTGAAGCTCTACGACAACGTCATGTACGTGAAGTGAGCGTCAGGTACTTCCGCTCGCAGGCCTGAATGCACGAGGCCTGCTCGAGCGCGCAGCCGATGACGCAGTTCGAGCACGCCGCCCAGTCTCTCGGCGGACAGCCGGGGTCGCACTCGTACTCCCTCCGGGCAAGGCACCCGTCGATGCACGAGAGGGTCGCCTCGCGCGGCGTGGTCGATGTTTCGCACGACGCCGTCGTGCCTGACGTGCAGCTCGCCGCGATGCAGGCCACGCGCGCGCCGTCGTGGCTCAGTAGCTCCAGCCGACCTCGAGCGTCGTCGGCGCGTTCCACCCCTCGCCGAGCACGCTGCTCGTCCACACCGGCGTGTACGGCTTGAGCGCCACCGACAGCGTCGACGTCACCCGCACCTGCAGGCCCCACGAGAGCCGCACCTGCGCCGCGGGGAACGGGGAGCCTCCGACCTCGACGTGCAGCGGCACCGAGATGCGGCGGTCTGCGTCGAGGGTGAAGGTGGCGCCGAGGCGGCCGAAGATGAAGCCGATGGGCATGGTCGCCGCGTAGCTCGGCTGCAGCGGGCCGAGCGACACGCCCGAGCCGAACAGCGCCGGCCACCACGCGCGGAAGCCGATGGCCACGTCGTAGAAATGGAGGAAGTGGAAGCCGCCGAAGACCGACAGTTGCGAGGCGCGGCGGTCCACCAGGCCTGTGCCCAAGTCGACACCGGCGGTCCACAGGTACCGGGCTCGGCGCTGGGCGAGGCGGGTGAAGAGGCTCCGCGCGCCGTGGGTCTCGGGCATCGC
>JAEUJT010000156.1 GCA_016793525.1 Archangium sp.
AGGGCTGGCCTTTCCAGTCGGTGAGCTCGTCGGGCACCTCGCCGTCCATGCCCTCCCACCACACGCAGTTGTCTTTCGTCACCGCCACGTTGGTGAAGATGGTGTTCTTCTCGATGGTCTTCATCGCGTTCGGGTTCGACTGCCAGTTCGTGCCCGGCGCGACACCGAAGTACCCATTCTCGGGGTTGACCGCCCAGAGCCGGCCGTCGCTGCCGACGCGCAGCCAGGCGATGTCGTCGCCCACGGTGTAGACCTTCCACCCGTTGAAGCGCTTGGGGGGAATCATCATCGCGAAGTTGGTCTTGCCGCAGGCGCTGGGGAACGCCGCCGCCACGTAGGTGGTCTGCCCGTCGGGGTCTTCGACGCCGAGAATGAGCATGTGTTCGGCGAGCCAGCCCTCTTTCTGACCCAGGGCGCTGCCGATGCGCAGGGCGAGGCACTTCTTGCCCAGCAGCGCGTTGCCGCCGTACCCAGAGCCAAATGACCAAATCGCGTTGTCTTCAGGGAAGTGGCAGATGTAGCGGCGGTCGGGGTTGAGGTCGCCCGTGCAGTGCAGGCCCTTGTTGAAGTTGCCCGAGGCGCCGAGCATGTCGAGCGCCGGCTTGCCCATGCGGGTCATGATGCCCATGTTGAGCGCGACGTAGACGCTGTCGGTGAGCTCGATGCCGATTTTCGAGTGCTCCGAGCCGAGCGGCCCCATCACGTACGGCACCACGTACATGGTGCGGCCCTTCATCGAGCCAGCAAACAGGCCCTTGAGCTTGGCGTAGGCCTCGTCAGGGGCCATCCAGTTGTTGGTGGGGCCGGCGTCGTCTTTCTTCGGGGTGCAGATGAAGGTGAGGTGCTCGACCCGCGCGACGTCGTTTTGGTTGGAGCGGTGCAAATAACAGCCTGGGTGCTTCTGGGGGTTCAGCGGCATCAAGATGCCCTTCGACACCGCGAACTCGGTCAGGCGCTTGCGCTCTTCTTCCGACCCGTCGCACCACGCCACGGCGTCGGGCGTGCAGAGCGCCACCATCTGGGTGACCCAGTCGAGGAGGGCGGTATTCGAGGTCAGGGCGGTGCTGACTGAAGGCATGTGGAAGGGCTCCTGGGAGGAGGTATCGCGCGCGTGCTTCGCACCCCGCACACCGTCGACGCAAGCGCTTTACATTCATCGGCGGCATCAGCACGGCTCGTGCAAGACGCGTCGCGTCAGACCCCTGGGTATTCGTTACCTCATTCGACGGGCGGCACGCCTCGGGTACAACACTGGCTTTCCTGTCGCAGGGGGCCCGCCGACCGTGCCGTCACCGAAAGACACCACAGCGCCCCTTGGGGCCAATGGTTCGGTGTCTTCGCGCCCGTACGACGCCGCGAGCCTCGGAGGGGCGTCGATCGAGGTGTTGGATCACCTGCTCGAGGGCTGCCAGATCATCTCCCCCGAGTTCCGGTACCTGTACGTGAACGACCTGGCGGTGAAGCAGGCGCACCGGCCGCGCAGCGAGCTCATCGGCCAGACGATGATGGCCTGCTACCCGGGCATCGAGGCCACGCCGATGTTCGCCGCGCTCTCGCGCTCGATGCGAGAGCGGGTGGCCGACCACTTCGAGAACGAATTCACCTTCGGCGACGGGCGGAAGCTGGTGTTCGACCTCCGGTTTCTCCCGGTGCCGCAGGGGGTGTGCGTGCTGTCGCTCGACATCACCGCGCGGCGGCAGCAGCTCGCGGCCATCGTTTCGGACTCCGCCGATGCCATCATCGGCTGCCGGCCCGACGGCCTGGTCACCAGCTGGAACAAGAGCGCCGAGCGCATCTTCGGGCACCCGGCATCTGACATGGTGGGCCGCTTCCTCGGGCAGGTGTTGCCGGTGCGCGCTGGGCCCGACACCGACCTGGTGGCGCGGGTGCTGGCCGGCGAACACGTGCTCAACCACGAGGCCGTCGGCCGCCACCGCGACGGGCGGGCCATCGACGTCACCGTGACGCTGTCGCAGGTGTCCGACTCGGTGGGTGGGGTGGCCGGCGTCTCGGCCATCGTGCGCGACAACACCGAGCTGCGCCGGGCCCACGAGCGCGAAGTCACCGCGCGCGAGACGGCCGAGGCCGCCAACCGCGAGCTCGAGGCCTTCAGCTACTCGGTGGCGCACGACCTGCGCGCGCCCCTGCGCAGCATCGACGGCTTCAGCCAGGCCCTGCTCGAAGACTACGGCCCGCAGCTCGATGACGGCGGCCGCAAGTACCTGCGCTTCGTGCGCGAGTCGGCGCAGCTGATGGCCAAGCTCATCGACGACATGCTCATGCTGTCGCGGGTGACGCGGGCCGAGCTGGTGCGCGAGCCGGTCGACCTCTCGGCGCTGGCGAAGACGACCATCTCGCGCCTCCGTCGCGCCACGCCGGGCCGCGTGGTGGAGGTGACCATCGAAGACGGTCTGGTGGTGTCTGGCGACGCGCGGCTGCTGGCGGTGGTGGTCGACAACCTGCTCGGCAACGCGTGGAAATTCACCGGCAAGACGGCCGCGCCGCACATCTTCTTCGGCCGGGCAGCGGGCTCACCGGCCCAGGCCTTTGGCCAGCGCGCCTACGAGGTGCGCGACAACGGGGCGGGCTTCGACATGGCCTTCGCCAAGAAGCTGTTCGGCGCGTTCCAGCGGCTCCACGGCGTCGATGAGTTCGACGGCACTGGCATCGGTTTGGCGACGGTGCAGCGCATCGTGCTCCGCCACGGCGGTCGAACGTGGGCCGACGCCGAGGTGGGCCGCGGCGCGTCAATCGCGTTTTCACTGGGAGAGGACGCTTCACGATGACATCGGCTTTGCCCCCCGAGGCGCACGAGCTTCTGCTCGTCGAAGACAACCCGCGCGACGTCGAGCTGACGCTGCGGGCCCTCAAGAAGGGCAACATCGCCAACCCGGTGGCGGTGGCGCGCGACGGGGTCGAGGCGCTCGACTACCTGTTCTGTCGCGGGGCGCACGCGGGGCGAAAGGGCACCAACCCGCCGCTCGTGCTGCTCGACCTGAAGCTGCCCAAGCTCGACGGGCACGAAGTGCTGCGCTCGCTGCGCGCCGACCCCCGCACCAAACACGTGCCGGTGGTGATGCTGACCTCGTCGGTCGAAGAGCAAGACCTGCTGCGCGGGTACGACCTGGGCGTCAACAGCTACGTGCGCAAGCCCGTCGACTTCACGCAGTTTTCTGAGGCCGTGCGGCAACTGGGTCTCTACTGGCTGGTGATGAATGTCGTCGCCCCGTCGAAGGGAGGAGCTGCGTCGCCATGAGCAAGCCACTTCGGGTCCTCATCATCGAAGACGTCGAGTCTGACGCCGAGCTGCTCGTCCGCGAGCTCAAGCTGGGCGGGTACAAGCCCACGTGGGAGCGAGTGGAGACGCTCGACGCGCTCAAAGCCGCCATCACCGGCGGCCAGAAGTGGGACGTCATCGTGTCCGACTACTCTGGGCCGCGCTTCAGTGCCCCGGCGGCGCTCAAGGTGGTGCGCGACACCGGTACCGACGTTCCGTTCATCATCGTCTCCGGTACCGTGGGCGAGGAGACCGCGGTCGAGGCGATGCGGGCCGGCGCCAACGACTTCATGGTGAAGGGCAAATACGCGCGCCTCATCGCCGCCATCGAGCGCGAGCGCCGCGACGTCGGCCTGCGGGCCGAGCAGCAGTCGATGCGGGAACAGCTGCTGGTGTCAGACCGGCTGGCCTCCATTGGCGCGCTGGCGGCCGGCGTGGCCCACGAGATCAACAACCCGCTCGCGGCGCTGATGGCGAACCTCGACGTGGTGCTGCAAGACCTCGGCAGCTTGCTGTTGACGATGAAGGCATCCGACGCGGCGCCAGCGGTGACCGAGCTGCTGCCTCGGGTGCTCGAGCTCGACGAGCCGCTGCGCGACGCGCGTGAGTCGGCCGACCGGGTGCGGCTCATCGTGCGCGACCTGAAGGTGCTGTCGCGGGGCGACGAAGAGAAGCGCGGGCCGGTCGACGTCAAACATGTCATCGAGTCGTCGCTGCGCATGGCCCGCAACGAGATTCGCCACCGCGCCAAGCTGGTCACCGACTTCGCCGACGTGCCGGCGGTGTTCGGCAACGACGCCCGCCTGGGGCAGGTGTTCTTGAATCTGGTGATGAATGCGGCGCAGGCGGTGCCGGAGGGCCGCGCCAACGAGAACGAGATTCGCGTCAGCACCAAGCGCGACGGCCCCGACTGGGTGGTGGTCGAGGTGAAAGACAGCGGCGTCGGCATTCCCGAGGCGGTGCTGGGTCGCATCTTCGACCCGTTCTTCAGCACCAAGCCCATCGGCGTCGGCACGGGGCTGGGTCTGGCCATCTGCCAGCGCATCGTGCATTCGCTCAACGGGCGGCTGCTGGTGGAGAGCGAAGTTGGCCGAGGCACCACGTTCCGCGTGGTGTTGCCGGTGGCGCCCGATGACGACACCGAAGAGGTCGAGATCGAGCCGATGCTGACGCCGACGCGCCGGGCGACCATCTTGTTGGTCGACGACGAGCGGTTGTTGGGGGTCGCGCTGCGGCGCGCGCTGCAACACGAGCACGACGTGACGGTGGTGACCGATGTCCGCGAGGCGCTCGACCGGCTGCGGGCGGGCGCGCGCTTCGACATCATTCTCACCGACGTGATGATGCCCCACCAGACCGGCGCCGACCTCTACGCCGAGCTGACTCGTCTGGCCCCAGATCAAGCGGCGCGGGTGGTCTTCATCACCGGAGGGGCCTTCACCAGCGTGGCGCGCGACTTCCTCGGGCAGGTGCCCAACCTGCGCTTGGAGAAGCCGTTCGAGCTGTCGGAGCTGCGAGGGGTCATCGCGCGGGTGGTCGACGGCACGCCGAGCGCCGTACATCGGCTCAGCTAACCCTGGGCGGTGGGCGCGCGAGGGTTAGCGCGTCGTCGACTGCAGCAGCAGCAGCCCGCGGTTGGCCAAGGCGTCGGCGCGCTCGTTCTCGACGTGGCCGGCGTGGCCTTTGACCCAGCGCCACTCCACGGTGTGCCGCGCGGTGGCGCGCTCGAGGGCCTGCCAGAGGTCGACGTTTTTCACCGGCTGCTTCGAGGCGGTGAGCCAGCCCTTCGCCTTCCACGCGTGGATCCACTTCGAGATGCCCTGCATCACGTAGGTGGAGTCGGTGAACACGCAGACCGATGTCGGCCGGGTCAACGCCTCGAGCGCCGAGATGACGGCCTGCAGCTCCATGCGGTTGTTGGTGGTGTGGGCCTCGCCGCCGCACAGCTCTTTCTCTGTGTCGCCCCAGCGCAGCAGCACACCCCAGCCGCCGGGCCCTGGGTTCCCTTTGCACGCACCGTCCGTGAAGGCTTCGACCTGCTGAGTCATGGGCGCCGCTTCTACCGCGCGCAAGCGTTGTTGGGGCGCGGCGTGTCGGCTACGCCGGGCGCGTGACGAGATTCGCGCTCTGTTGCCTGTGTGTTGCGGCGCTGTCGTGTACGCGCACGGTTGGGCCGCCGCGCGAGGTGTCGCTCGTCGGCGTGACGCTGCCGCTCGCGCCGAGCCCCGGCGTGCACCTGGCGGTGGAGGGCCGCGTCAACAGCCTCCCCGGCGTGGTGACGCTCGACGTGGGGTTGCCGCTCACCGTGGTGTCAGAGGCCTGCCTCCTCTCGCCGGCGTACACCGGGTCCGAGGTGGTGCTGCACGAGGCGTCTGAAGCCACGCCGCTGAAGCTCCCGTTGGCGCGGGTCGACTCGCTCGAGCTGGGGCCCATTCGCCTGCCGCCGCGGGTGGTCGCGGTGAGCGCCACCCGGCGCTGTGTGGTGCGGCTCGGGCGCGACGTGCTCTCGGGGTTGGCTCTCAAGCTCGAGCTGGAGTCGCGGCGAGTCACCTTCCTCGCGTCGCGGCCCAAGTCGGCGTGGCTCGACGACGCCGCGCCCGAAGGCAGGGAGGTGCGGGTGGTCGACCTCTCCCGGCACCCGACGCACGACTGGCCCATGGTGCCGGTGCGGGTGCGTCAGGGTGAGGCGCGGGTGACGGAGACGTTCGCCCTCACCACCCGCGAATGGGTGAGCCGCATCGTGATGCGGGGCGGGCCGCTCGGTCGCGCGCCCGACGCGCAGGTGGCCGACGAGGCGGGGGCGTCGAGCGTGGCCTTCGACGTCTTGGAGCTGGCGCCCGACTTCGGCGTGATGGGCGGCGCGCTGGTGCCGATGGCCGAGGCCGCGCCGGGCATCGACGGGCTTTTGGCGAGCGACGTGTGGGGGCGCTTCGACGCGGTGCTCGACGTGGAGGCCGACGTGCTGCTCCTCTCGCGCCCGCGCGTCGAGTTGCATGACGGCGCGCCCAGGTGCCTGGGGCGCGACGGCTACACGGCCGACGCCTGTTTCCGCCTCCGCAGCGAAGCCACGGTGTTGGGCCTGCTGACCACCGTCACGTCGTGGCAGCCGCTCGAGGCGGGTGGGCGCGTGTACCTCGACGTCGAGGGCGTGGGTGCGCTGCCGTGCCGCATCGGCGTGTCGTTTAGCCCGGGCGCGGGAGGCCGCAGTGCGCAGCACCGCTTCCCGTGGAAACGCCTTGCCGACGCGATGCCGTGGTGCGTCGGCGCGCTGCACCAGGCGAAGTCGGCGTCGCTCGCGTTTTTTGAACGTGGCCCCCTCGAGGAGTGCCCAGGGGTATGCGGCTTCGCGGTCGACCTCCGCACCGGGCGCGTGTTGTGCGAGTGCCAAGCGGCGCCGGCCGAGGTGGGCACAGCGGTCGACCAACGGTTCCTCGACGCGTACCGGCAGGTGCGGCACCGCGACGGGCCCGCGGAGCCGGTCGACCCCGACTGACGGCTTGCGGTGCGCTGAGATTCGGGAGACGCTTCCGCGCGGCTTTTTCCCCACTCCCGAGAGGACCGCCCGATGCCCGTCACGCCCATTCAGAAGCGCATCAACACCATCTTGAAGGACCAGCGGGTGTTGGGAAAAGAGGCCAAGGCCCTCGTGCTCGAAGCCCAGAAAGGCGGCGTCACGGCGAGCGAGCTGAAGGCCGTGAAGACCATGGCCACCAAGCTCAAGAGCGCCGGCACCACCATCGCGCCCGGCACCCGAGCGGTCATCGACGACTTCATCGCCCGCCATGAGGTGAAGAACAGCCGAGACACGTTGGAGTCGGCGCCGCTGAGCGTGCTGCGGCCCATCTTCAACCGCATCGACTTCACCTACGACCGCGCGGAGATCGGCGCCAAGGCGCTCGCGTACTCCAAGTTTCCGGCCGAGGTGCGCTCGGCCTTCAACGCGCGGCTGAACGAGATGGGGCTGACGCAGGCCGACATCAAAAACGAGACCGAGTTCTTCACCTTCACGGTGAAGGGGCAGAGCGTCTACGCCGTGTTCAACAACGACGGCAGCGGCTTCTTCATCGACCTCTATTCGCCCAAAGGCCGGCTGCTGTGGGACGTGAGCGGCCAGGTCGACTGA
>JAEUJT010000196.1 GCA_016793525.1 Archangium sp.
GTTGGTGCTCGCGCTCACCGCGTACGCGATGAAAGGTGATGAGGAGAAAGCGCGCGCCGCCGGGTGCGACGGGTACATCACCAAGCCCATCGACCCCGACACGTTGCCGACCATCATCGCCACCTACCTCGCGAAGGTGAAGTAATCGCTAGGGCTGGTAGTCGCGCGCACGCAGCCCGAGGCGCTTCATTTTCAGGTGCAGCGGCTTGTAGTCGGTTCGCAGCGCCCGGGCGGCCTCGCTCTTGTTCCCCAGCGTCGCGCGGAGCGTCTCGGCGATGAGCTGGCGCTCTGCCTCGCCTGCGGCGGCGTCTGCGACCTCCTTGAGCGAGCGGCCCGGGGCGCTCCGGGTGACGCCAGCGGCGCGGGCGGCGGGGGCCTTCAAGAAGCGCTGCACCGCCTTCTGCTCGAGCGCCAGCCCGTCGCTCTCGAGCACCGCCTGGCGAATGACGTTGCGCAGCTCGCGCACGTTGCCCGGCCAGCCGTGCGCCTCGAGCGCCTCGAGCGCCTCGGGCGAGATGTGGTGCACCGGCTTGCGGAGTTCGACGCTCGCCTCGGCCATGAAGCGCGCCGCGAGGTGGGCGATGTCAGACGGGCGCTCCCGCAGCGGAGGAAGGGAGATGGTGTACTGCGCCAGGCGGAAATAGAGATCGGCCCGGAAGCGGCCCTCCGTCGCCCGCGCCTGGAGGTCGTCGTTGGTCGCGGCCACGATGCGCACGTCGAGCGCGCGGGCCTTGGTGGACCCCACCGCGTGCACCTGCTTCGAGTCGAGCACCCGCAGCAGCTTGGCCTGCAGCGCCAGCGGCAAGTTTCCCACCTCGTCGAGGAAGAGCGTGCCACCCTCGGCGAGGTTGAAGTGGCCTTCTTTCTTCCGCTCCGCGCCGGTGAAGGCGCCGCGCTCGTGGCCGAAGAGCTCCGACTCGATCAACCCCTCGGGAATGGCGCCGCAGTCGAGCGCGACGAAGGGACGATCGCGGCGCTCGCTCAGCCGGTGCACGGCCTGCGCGATGAGCTCCTTGCCGGTGCCCGTCTCGCCCAGCACCAGCACCGAGAAGCTCGACGCGGCCACGGTACGCACCCGCTCCGCGATCAGCGCCACCGCCGAGCTCGGGCCCATCTGCGCCGGGAGATCGGCCCCCGCCCCGACCTGTCGACGCAGCGCTTCGACCTCCGTCTTGAGCGCCCGCGTCTCGAGCGCGCGGCGGACGATGAGCACGATCTCCTCGTGATCGATGGGCTTGGAGAGGTAGTCCGACGCGCCGAGCTGCGTCGCCCGCACCGCCGTGCGCACCTCGCCGTGGGCGGTCATCATCACCACCGGCAGCGAGGGCGCCGACTGCCGCAGCCGCTCCAGCACCTCGAGCCCGTGGAGGTCGGGGAGCTGGAGATCGAGCAGCACCAGATCGGGCGCGTCGGCCGCCGCGCGCCGAAGCCCGTCTTCACCCGTGTGGGCGACGCGAACCTCGTACTGCTCCGCGCCGAAGATGGCCTGGAGCAACCGGCACCCCGCGGGGTCGTCATCGATAACGAGGATTCGGGACATGGCGGAAGCGCTCTGGTGAAAATACCAGAGCTCTGGCGAGAACACCCTACTGGCGCCACCCCCACCAACTCAACCACCTGAAAAAACTCAGCTTCAGTTCATGGCATCGGGCTCGCAGAGCGCCCCGGGCATGCAACGCTTGAACAACCTACCGGTGCTCGTGGTCGACGACGATCACGCGAGCGCGAAGCTGTTGGCCGTCATTCTCCGGGGAGCGGGCTGCGAGGTGCACATCGCCAGCAGCGCCGAAGAGGCGCTCTCCCTCGTCCCGATCGTGAAGCCGAAGCTGTTGGTGCTCGACCTGGTCCTCCCGCTGATGAGCGGCATGCTCCTCGCCCAGCAGCTCAAGCAGGCGCCGGCTACGAAAGACGTGGTCATCATCGCGGTCTCGGCCTTCAACGGATCGCAGGTGGAGCACGAGGCGAAGCGCGCAGGCTGCATCGCCTACCTCCGCAAGCCGATCGACCCCCTCTCCTTTACCCAACTCGTCGCGACCCACCTCGGAGATCAGCCGTGAGCCTGCCTGCCCCTTCCTCCGTCGCTCCGCGTCGCATCCTCTTCGTCGATGACGACGCGCTGAGGCTCAAGCTCGGCACGCTGCAGCTGACCGAGGCGGGGTTCGTGGTGCACACCGCGTCGTGCGCCCACGAGGCGTTCGAGCAGGCCAAGCGGCAGGTCCCCGAAGCGATCTTGAGCGACGTGATCATGGGCGACCTCGACGGCTTCTCGCTGTGCCGGCTCCTGCGGGACGAGCCGACGCTGGCGGGCATACCGGTAGTGCTCACCAGCGCCCACTACCAGGAGGAACCCGATCAGCAGCTCGCGTCGCGCGTCGGGGCAGCGGCGCTCGTCGCCAAGACCCCTGAGCTCTCCGCGGAGATCGCGGCGCTGCGCTCCAGCCTGGCCTCCCCTCCTCGCGCCACGCCGCCCGAGGCCGAGACCGCGCTCTACGAGCGGCATCTGCGCACCAACGCACGCCAGATGTCGATGCTGGCCGACCAGGCGAAGAACGCCGAGCTCCGGTACCGCACCCTCTTCCAGAACGCGAACGACGCCATCGCGCTGCTGTCGCCGCGCGGGGAGGTGATCGAAGCCAACGAGCGGTGGGGGCGCCTCGTCGGCCTCGACCCGCTGCACCTCGTCGATCGACGGCCGCTCCAGAACCGCGTCGTCGCCGTGCAGCGCGCCGACGGCAAGCCGCTGGTGATGGAGTTCTCGCTCACCCAGCTCGAGATGAACGACAAGCAGACCGTGCTCGCCATCGGCCGCGACGTCACCGCGCAGGCGGAGACCAACGCCGCCCTGGTGCGCGCCGAGGCGAAGTACCGCTCCCTCATCGAGCGCATGCCCGACACGGTGTGGACCATGAGCGACTCGGGCCTCACCTTCATGACGCCCAACATCGAGCTGCTGTCGGGCTTCTCACACGACGAGATCCTGCGCGCCGGGCCGGCGCTGTGGGCCGAGCGGATCCACCCCGAGGACAAGGAGCGCGTGCGGTCGACGTACCTCGCGCTCCGCGATACCCACGCGTTGATCGATCTCGAGTACCGGTGGCAGCACCGCGACGGCCGCTGGGTGTGGGTGCACGATCGAGTGATGGCGGTGTACGAGCGCGACGGCGCGTGGTTCTTCGACGGGCTGTCGACCGACGTCACCGAGAAGAAGCGGCTCGAAGATCAGTTCCGCCAAGCGCAAAAGATGGAAGCGATCGGCCAGCTCACCGGCGGCGTTGCCCACGACTTCAACAACCTGCTCGCGGTCGTCCTCGCCAACTGCCACTTCTTGCTCGAGTCGCTCGGCGACAAAGACCCGCGCCGCGAAGACGTCGAGGAGATCAAGGCCGCGGGGAACCGGGCCGCGGCGCTCACCCGGCAGCTGCTGGCCTTCAGCCGGCGCCAGGTCATCGAGCCGGTCGAGGTGAACCTGAACACCGCCGTCGCCAACCTGGAGAAGATGCTGCGGCGGCTGATCGGCGAAGACATCGAGTTTTCGGTACGGCAGGGCGCCACGCCCGACGCCATCTGCGTCGACATGGGCCAGCTCGACCAGCTGGTGATGAACCTGGTGGTGAACGCGCGCGACGCGATGCCCAAGGGCGGGAGGCTCGCCATCGAGACCTCGAACGTCACCCTCGACGAGGCGGCCGCGTCGCAGGCCTCGCTCGAGCCCGGCGTGTACGTCGCGCTGTCGATCACGGACACCGGCATCGGCATGGACGCGGAGACCAAGCGGCGCATCTTCGAGCCCTTCTTCACCACCAAGGCTCCGGGGCGCGGCACCGGGCTCGGGCTCTCGACCTGCTATGGCATCGTGCAGCAGAGCCGCGGCCTGATCCGGGTCCAGTCGGAGGTCGGCCAGGGCACGACCTTCACCGTGCTCTTCCCCGCCTTCGATGAGTCGTCATCGGCCAAGCCGGCCAGCGCGGCAAAGACCGATCTCCGCGGCGAAGAGACGATCTTGATCATCGAAGACGACGCGCGCGTTCGCCGGGCGGTGGAGCGCACGCTGGCCCCGCGCGGCTACCGGCTGCTGCTGGCCTCGAGCGGTGCCGAAGCAGTCGTGCTGGCGCAGCGCGAGAAGTCGCACATCGACCTCGTGTTGAGCGACGTGGTGATGCCCGGCGCCAGCGGCCCCGACGTCGTGGCCCAGGTGCAGGCCTGCGCCGACGTGAAGCGAACGCTCTTCATGTCGGGGTACACCGAACACCCCGCGCTCCAAGGCGACGGCGTGCGGCTGGCCACGAACTTCATTCAGAAGCCCTTCGTGCCCGACGCGCTGGCCCTCAAGGTACGCGAGGTACTCGAGGCCGCGGCGTAGCTTCGCTGCTACGCCGACACGAGCTGCTTCACCGCGAGCACCCCGCCGGCGAAGACGAGCATCACCGCGATCACCTTGCGGAAGCGCGCCTCATCGAGGCGGCGGTGCACGATCTCCCCCACCACGATGCCGAGCCCCAGCGCCGGGAGCATCAACGCGCTCGTGCGCAGGGTGTCGAGCGACATGGGCAGCTTGGGAATCAGCAGGCCGTTCAGCACGCCCCACAGGCACGACAGCGTCGCGCGAAACGCGGCCTTCTCTTTGATCTCCCGCGACGCCACCACCACCGCGAGCGGCCCGCCGGTGGCGAAGACGCCGTGAACGAGCCCCGCGGCCAGCAGCAGCCCCGTGCGCACCGGGGTGGTCAACGGCTTGGGCTCTCCCTTGCGGCGGAGCTGCGACACGCCGACCAGCATCACGAACACGCCGAACGCCAGCTTGAGCCACCCGCCCGAGAGCTGGCCGCGCAGCAGCGTGCCGACGATCAGCCCTGCGATCATCAACGGCAGCAGGCCGACGAAGAGGAACCGCCACGCCACCACGCGGTAGCCGCGGCTCACCAAATACGTGGAGAGCGTGATGTTCACCGGCACGAGCCAGGCGAGGAGCGGCTCCAGCGGGAACATGGTGACGCCCACCGTCACCGCGATCAGCATGCTGCCGAACCCGGCCGCCGCCTCCACCATGAACGCGGTGAAGACGATGGCCGACAGAATCACCAGGTCATTGCTCACGTGCGCGCGAACAAACCGTCGAGGAAGTCGAGCAAGAAGTCGCCGACCTGCGCTTGATCGGGAATCGAGCCGACCATGCCGTACATCGCGGCGCTGCCCTCTGGCGCGGGGTGGCCGGCGGCGAGGCTGGCGGCGGCGTCGCGGAGGTCGTTGATGAACGCGTCGGCGATGGGCTCATGGGCCGGCGTCACCATGCAGTGCAGCGCGGCCGGCTTCATTTGGCGGTCGAGCTTCCACCCCTTCGCCTCCATCGCGTCGCCCAGCTCGTACACGTTGAGCGTGTCGCTGCCGAAGGCGAACACGCTCCCGAGCGGGCTGCCGAGCACCTTCAACCCGGGAATGCTGGAGATGGCGTCGATCATCTTCTTCGTCGTGGCGAGAATGCGCGTGGCCCGCTCGAGGTACCCCGACTCACCCAGATGCTGCATCACCGCCCAGGCCGCCGCGATGGCGCCTCCGGGCCGCGTGCCGCCCATCGACGGAGACGCGTAGAGCCCACCGTTCCACCCGCCGTAGGTGAAGAACTGGTGTCGGCGCAGCGCGACGCCGCGGTACAGCACCACCGAGGCGCCTTTGGCCGCGTAGCCATATTTGTGCACGTCGGCGGAGAGCGACGTCACGCCCTTCACCTCGAAGTCGAACGCGGGAATCGGCCGGCCCAGCTGCTTGGCGAAGGGCAAGAAGAAGCCGCCCAAACACGCGTCGACGTGGCACAGCAGGCCCTTGCGTTGCGCGAGCGCGGCGATGGCCTCGATCGGGTCGACGATGCCTTGCGGGTACGCCGGGGCGCTGCCGACGAGGAGCGCGGTGTTCGGGGTGATGAGCCGCTCCATGGCCCCGACGTCGACGGTGAAGTCGGGCTTCAGCGGCGCCGCGACGAGCTTCACGTCGAAGTAGTGCGCCGCCTTGTTGAACGCCGGGTGCGCGCTGGCTGGGACGATGATCTCCGGCTCGGCGATGCCCTTCTCTTTTCGCGCCCACTCCCGCGCGGCCTTCACCGCCATCATGATGCTCTCGGTGCCACCCGAGGTCATCGTGCCCACCACGTCGTCGTCGCCGTGGAAGAGCGAGGCGGCCATGGAGACCACCTCGACTTCCATCTGCCGCAGTGAGGGGAACGCCACCGGCGACAGCCCGTTTTCGGAGATGAACTCGCCGTACGCCTCCTTCAGCAGCGAGGAGACCTCGTCACCGGCGAAGTACACCAGGCTGAAGGTGCGGCCGCCTTTCCAGTTCGCGTCGTCCCCGTGGAACGACTTGAGCTGAGCGAGCACGTCTGCTTTCGAGCGGCCGATCTTCGGCAAGGTGGCGGGCATGCCGCGGGCATAGCCAGACTTCGACGCCAGGTGGGCGAGAAACGCCGCGTCACCGCCGGGTGGTCACCTCGGCCGGCCTCTGCGCCGCTTGCGCCGCGAGCTGGGGACTCACGGATTCAGCGACCTCGGTGGCCTCGAGCTCGATCTCCAGGTTCACCTTGTCACCCACCACCACCCCGCCGGTCTCGAGCGCCGCGTTGAACGACACGCCGAAGTCTTTTCGAATGACGCTGCCGCGCGCGCTCAGCCCGAACACCGTGGTGCCAAAGGGGCTCTTCGCCGTGCCGTTGAACTCCACCGCGAGCGGAACCTCCTTCGTGACCCCGCGAATCGTGAGGTCGCCCCACATCGTGTACTCGCTGCCGCCTTTGGCCTCGATGCGCGTGCTGGTGAAGGTGATCAGCGGGTGGTTGGCCGCGTCGAAGAAGTCGTTGGTGCGCAGGTGCGCATCGCGGTCTTTGTTTTCGGTGTCGATGCTGGCGACGTCGATCTGCGCGGCGAACGACGACTTGGTGAAGTCCTTCGGGTCGAGGTTCAAGGTGCCGGCGTACTTCTTGAACTGCCCGCGCACGGTGCTGACCATCAGGTGCTTCACGCTGAAGCCGACGTGGGTGTGAACGGGGTCGATATTCCAAGCCATGGAGAAACTCCTTCGAAGTCGATTGTTCGCAGAAACGAGAAATTCGCAACTGCGTGCTGTCGCGCCCTTCAATGCACCCCCTGGCGACGGGGCGCCAGTGGCAGGTGTTCGAACGAACTGTTATCAATATTCGAACGATGGACTACAACCACGTCGCGCTGTTCGTTCAGGTCGTGAAGAGCGGAGGGTTCACCGCCGCCGCCCACGAGCTCGGCATTCCCAAATCGTCGGTCAGCCGCACCATCGCGCTGCTTGAGCAGAACCTGGGCGTGCGGTTGCTCCAACGCACCACCCGAAAGGTGACCCTCACCGACGCCGGCACCGCGTTTTACGAGGCGGTCAAGGCGCCGATCTCCACCATGGCCGAGGCCGACGCGCTGGCCAGGGAGCACGGCTCGGAGCCCCGCGGGCTGGTGCGCCTGACCGTCGCGCCAGAATTCGGCCAGCTGCCGCAGACGCTCACCGCCTTCACCCGCAAGCATCCCGGCGTCCGCGTCGAGCTCTCGGTCACGTCTCGCTTCGTCGACCTGGTGGGCGAGGGGTTCGATCTTGCCATTCGCGCCGGCAAGCTCGACGACTCGACGCTGATCGCCCGGCGCATCGGCTCAGCGGCCGCGGTGGTGATGGCCGCGCCCTCGTACCTGCGGCGCAAGGGCCGCCCGAAGACCGTCGAGGCACTCGCCGCGCACGACTGGGTGCTGTACCGAGGCGTCGCAGGAAAAGGCACGGTGCAACTCACCGGTCCGGAAGGCGCCAAGAGCCTCGAGGTGATCAGCGCGCTTTCGTCTGACGATCTCTCCTTCTGCCGCAAGGCGGTGATCGCGGGAGCGGGGCTGGGCCTGATGCCTGTGCACACCGCAGCGGACTCGATCTCCCGCGGAGAGCTCGAGCGGGTGCTGCCCGGCTGGGCCTCGGAGGGCGCCTCGGTCTACGTGGTGCTCCCCAGCAACCGCTTCGTTCCCGCCCGAGTGGCGCTGCTGCGCGACTTCTTGGTCGAGCAGCTCAGCAAACAGCTGAAGGCCACTGAGGTGCAGTGCAAGCTCGCCCGCGCTCGGGAGCAAGCCGAGCTCGCCGCAGGGTGAGAAATACCCCCCTCGACGGCGCGAAGAAGCACTCCTCCAGCAAGGCCTGCCCCGTCGGCCACCCCTGGCGGGGGACGCTCACGACGCGCAGCGGGATTCGCATGGGCGAGCAGGTCATCTCCGTCGTGGTCCGCCAGTGCACCGCGTGCACCGCCGAGGAGCTCCGCTACGTCACCCCGCCGCCGAGCGAGCGCCCGCCGACAGCGCCGTGAGCAGGTCTGCGAGCGCGGTGGCCCGCGCCAGCACGGTGTCGAAGTCGATGAACTCGCCCACCGTGTGAAACCCACCGCCGCGAGGGCCGAGGGCATCGATTGTGGGAATCCCGAGCGCTGCAGCTGTATTGCCGTCGCTCCCGCCGCTCTGGAGCGGGGCCTCGCCAGCGCCCAAGCCCGCCGGAGTCGCTACGCGCGCATATGATGCCGCCAAGGCCTCCGTGGCGGGCGTGCGCTCCATCGGCGCGCGGTTCGGCCCCAGCTCGATGGCCAACGACGTACCTGGGAGCGCCACCTCCCCCGCGAGCTGGCGGAGCCGTTCAACCAGCGCCTCGCCTTCGCGCGCCGTGCCGTAGCGGAGGTCGACGCCGGCCCACGCCGCCGCGGGAACGGTGTTCTTCGTCGTGCCTCCGGAGATGGTGCCGACGTTGACCGTCACGCCGGTCTCCTGGCTCGACAGTCGCTGCGCCGCGTCGACGAAGCGCGAGAGTGACCAGATGGCGTTTGCCCCCTGCCAGTACGAGTTCCCCGCATGCGCCGCGACGCCTGTCGCCACCACCCGCACCGTGCCCGTGCCCTTGCGCTGCGTGACCACCGCGTCGTTGCTCCGCCCCGGCTCGAACACCAGGCACGCCTGCGCTCCAGCGATGACGCGGCGAATGAGCGGCGCGCCTTCGGGAGACCCGACCTCTTCGTCCGAAACGATGACCACCCGCAGCGGAGGGACCGCGTCGAGGCCCACCGTCTTCGCCACCGCCTTGAGGCCCCAGGCCATGGCCACCAGGCCGCCCTTCATGTCGTACACGCCGGGCCCGCGGCGCCGGGGACCATCGGTCACGTAGCCTTCGAAGACACCGGGCGGAAACACGGTGTCCACGTGACCAAGGAGCGCGATGGGGGCCTGGTCTCCTCGACCGACGGAGCGGAAGACGAGGTGATCGGCGTACGTCGCGCTGGGCACGAGCTCGGCGGCGAGCCCCTCCATCGCGAACCTGGCGAGGAGGCGCTGACCGACGGCGCGACCTCCGGCGGCGTTTTCGGTGAAGGAATTCAGTCGCACGAGCTCGCCGAGGGCTTCGTCGATCTCCTGCGACTGCGTCGCGAGCCACGCTGCTGCTTCGGAGCCCATGCGTGGCAGCGTACCGGTTTCACCGCCGCCCCCGCAGCAAATGGACTATGGGAGCCGTTGCATGTTTCTCGTACGCGACGTGGCCAGACGAGATCTGCCGAGCCTGAAGCGGCTCGCGGCGGTGCTGAACAGCGTCAACCTGCCCAACGACGAGAAGGTGCTCACCGGGTTGATCGAGACCTCGGTGCGCAGCTTCTCGGCGCGCATCGAGAACCCCTTCGAGCGCGAGTACCTCTTCGTGCTCGAAGACGTGCGCACCGGCCAGGTCATCGGCACGTCGATGATCATCGCGCAGCACGGCACCCGCGAAGCGCCGCACATCTCGTTTCAGGTGAGCACCGCCGAGCACTACTCCGCGACGGTCGACTCCCACTTCCGGCACACGGTGTTGTCCATCGGGTACAACTACGAAGGCCCCACGGAGATCGGCGGCCTCGTCGTCGACCCACCCCACCGCTCCAGCCCCGCCAAGCCAGGCAAGCAGCTGAGCTACGTACGCTTCGCCTTCATGGCGATGCACCGCGAGCTGTTCCGCGAGCGGGTGTTGGCCGAGCTGCTGCCTCCGCTGATGCCGAATGGCCGCAGCTTTCTCTGGGAGGCGTGCGGCAAGAAGTTCACCGGGCTCGACTACACCGACGCCGATCGCCTCTCGCGCGCGAACAAAGAGTTCATCAAAGAGCTCTTCCCCTCCGCCCCCATCTACGCGTCGCTCTTCTCGGAGCGCGTGCAGAAGACCATCGGCGTGGTGGGGCCACAGACCCGCGGCGTGCAGCGCATGCTCGAGCGCATCGGCTTCACCTACGTCAACCGCATCGACCCCTTCGACGGCGGGCCGCACTACGAGGCGACGCTGGCCGACACCACGCTGGTGCGCGCGTTCCGCTCGGCGACAGTGGCCAAGGCCTCGCTGGACCACGACGCCGAAGAGCTGCTGGTCTCGGTGGTTCGCCCCGGCGGCCCCAACCGCTTCCGCGCGGTGCGCACCATGGCCCGCTTCGACGACCGCCAGCTGTTGCTGCCGAGCGCGACGCGGGCGCTGCTCAAGGTGAAGGCCGGCGACACCGTCGGCGTCATTCCGCTCGACGAGCCGCCACCGGGGCAGCGGGCGCGATGATGTCGCCGCGGCGCACCTCGCCGAGCTGAATCACCGACGCGTTCAACATGAAGTCGTGGAAGTGGGCGGGGAAGCCGTGGGCCTCGCGCCAGTCGGGGCGGTCCATGAGCTGGTAGTGAATGTGGGGTTCGGTCGACATGCCGCTGTTGCCGGTGCGGCCGAGAATCTGCCCAGCGACGACGCGGTCACCGCGCTTCACCATCAGCGAGCCGCGCATCAGGTGCGCCACCAGAGAGAACTCGCCGGTGCCGTGATCGATGACCACGAAGTTGCCGTAGAGGTTGCCACCGCGTGGCCGGTTGGGCTCGTTGTCGGCGGTGCCGTCGTCGGCCACCACGACCTCGCCGTCGCCCGCCGCGAGCACTGGCTGCGCCCACGCGGGGTACTGCTCGTTGCGCGTGCCGTCGCCCTCGGAGCTGGAGCCGGCGCGGGTCAGCTGGAGGAGGTCGATGGCGTAGCGCATGTCTGGCACCGCGCTGTGCCGGTTGTCTTGCCAGCTGCGGCCACCCCACAACACGTACCAGCTGCCCTCGAAGGGCAAGCGGAGGCGCGCTCGAGTGCGGTGTTTGCCGTAGGTCGTCGGCGCCTCCTTCGTCGCCGGCCGCGCCGCGATGCCCGCCAGCCGCCCGTCGCTCATCAGCGAAAGCTCGAGCTCGACGCCGCGCGCCCAGTGCGAAAACACCGCGACCCGCCGATACACCGTGACCTGACCGCGCGCTGAGAGCCCCTCGGCGATGACGCGGAGCTCGCGGCCAAAATCGCGCTCCACCTTGGCCGTGAAGGCCTTCAGGTTGGCGGGCGACCCGTACTGCTGACGGAACCCCGGCCCTGCTTCCGCCCACAGCCGCGTGGCATCACCGTCATACATCGCCTTGACCAGCGCCCTGCCCTGGCCGAGCGACGGCGCTCCGGCCTGAGACAAGGCAATGCCCAACAGCGCGCAGGTCAGCGTCACGCGCGCGATGATGCGACGGCGGCGGCGTTTCTGCACCTTCCTCGCGGGGCCGATCGGGGAGGTGTGCGATTTTTCGGCTTGATCGCCTTCACGGCCGACGAACGACCCGACGTGTGCCCGCGACGAGCTCGAGGTAGCGCTTCCCCGCGTCGCTGGGCAGCTCGAGGTACCACCGCGGCGCGTCGGCGGCGGAGACGGTCGGGTCTCGCTGCTCGCCGTTCGCCAGCTCGACCCAAGCGTGCGGCCACGCGCGGCCTCCGTCGATCACCAGCCCCACCACCACCCGCTTCGCCTGCCGCGCCTTCACCACCCGGCGGGCCAGCTCGAGGCACGACTCGCCTTCAGCTGACGCGACGTCGACGCCACGGACCTGGCGCGCGCGGACACCAGGTACAGGCGGCTCCACCATCGGCGCGCCGTTGCCGGCCAGCACCTCGAACCCCGCCGCGAAGGGATCACGCCCCTCGAGCACCTCGGCGGTCGAGGCCTCGAAGCGCACCGCCCCCAAGGAGAGCGAGGCGAGCGCGCCGTCGGGTGTGTACCGAGCGGTGAAGGCTTGGCCGTCGATGGTGCCCCCTCCGGCGCGGAGGCACACGGTCTCGGCTTTCTCTGTGCGCTCCTCGGTCACCGCGCGGCAGCCATCGGGCCGGCGCCGGGAGAGCCACCACACCTCGGGCGGCGCGGCGTCGTCGAAGGTCAGCTCGCGGTGGTGCGTGCGCTGGGTCGAGCGAAACACGTGCGACGCGTCGTACCGGTACAACGCCCCCTCGCGCCGAAAGCGCACCACGCCGACGGGGACGCCGTCGACATGCATCACGTACCGCGCCGCGTCGGGCGAGCTCGCCACCGCCACCGCTGCCAGGGCCCACCACATTCACGACAACGTAGCGCGGGTCAGCTGGTCAATGGCGTGGGTCAACGACTGGAGCGACACCGGCTTGGTGACGCACGCGTTCATGCCGACCGACGTGCAGCGGTCGAGGTCTTCTTTCAGCGCCGAAGCGGTGAGGGCCAAAATGGGCGTCTGCGAGGCTTTTCCACCGAGGGCTCGAATGAGGCGAGTGGCCTCGAACCCGTCCATCTCTGGCATGTGGCAGTCCATCAAAATGGCGTCGTACAGCCGCACCTGAACCGCCTGCACCGCCTCATGGCCGTTGCGCGCGGTGTCGGTGGTGAAGCCGGCCTTCTGCAGCAGCCCGACAGCGACGCGGAGGTTCACCGCGTTGTCCTCGACGACGAGAATGTGCTGCTGGCTGCGCGCGCGGAAATTCGCCGGCGGCGACGGCGCGGGCTTGGGGAGCGCCGGTGGGGCCTCGGTGGCGGGCGCGGGGAGGTCGACCGTGAAACGCGACCCCTTCTTCAGCTCGGACTCCACGTGAATCGAGCCATTCATGGCGCGCACGAGCTGCTTCGAAATGGCGAGGCCAAGCCCGCTGCCGCCGTAGCGCCGGGTGAACGAGGCGTCGGCTTGCTCGAACGGGCGGAACACGCGGTTCAGCACTTCGGGCGACATGCCCACCCCGCTGTCGTTCACTTGGAGCCGCAGCCGATCGTCGGCGGCCTCCACCACCACGCGCACCTGCCCTCGTTCGGTGAACTTCACTGCGTTGCCCACCAGGTTCATCAGCACCTGGCGCAGCCGCACGCCGTCGGTGACCACCCACTCCGGCACGGTGGCGGCGATCTCGACCTCGAGATCGAGGCCCTTGTTCCACGCCGTGGGTCGAACGAGCGCGACGGTGTCGTGCACGAGCGGTCGCAGCTCGACCGGCACCGCCTCGACCACCAGGCGCCCCGACTCGAGCCGGGTGAGGTCGATGAGATCGTTGATCAACGTCACCATGTGCTCGCCGCTGCGCCGCACGAGCTCGAGGTGCTCCTTCTGATCAGCCCGCGGCTCGCTGTGCAGCAACAGATCGGCCAGCCCGATGACGCCGTTCATCGGCGTGCGCAGCTCGTGGCTCATGTTGGCGAGGAACAGCGAACGGGCCTGGTTGGCGGCGTCGGCCCGCGCCGCGGCCCGGGTCCGGAGCCACTCGGACAACACGGTCATCGAGGAGATCGTCGA
>JAEUJT010000230.1 GCA_016793525.1 Archangium sp.
TTCGCCCTGATGAACATGGGTGACTTCCGCGACGACGGGCGCCGCTTCATCACCGAATACTCGCTGTCGCTGTCAGACCGGTGGATTCTCTCGCGGCTGAACCGCGTGGTGAAGGTGACGCAGCAGGCGCTCACCGACTACCAGTTCGCCGACGCCGCCTCCGCGCTGTACCAGTTCCTGTGGGGCGAGTTCTGCGACTGGTACATCGAGCTCGCAAAGAGCTCGCTCACCGGCAACGACGAAAATGCGAAGAAGGCCGTGCGCGCGGTGCTGGTGCACTGCCTCGATACGGTGCTCCGGCTGCTGCACCCGTTCATGCCCTTCATCACCGAGGAGATCTGGCAGAAGCTGCCGATCACCCGCGCCACCGAGTCGATCTGCATCGCGAGCTACCCGGTCGACGATCCCCGGCTCGATGACGCGAAGGCCGAGGCCGAAATGCAGCCGATCATCGACGTGATCGACGCGGTGCGCGCAATTCGCGGTGAGTCGAACGTGAAGCCGGTGGAGAAGATCGAGGCCCAGGTGCAGTCGGGCAACGCCGCGATTCGAGCGAGCGTCGACCGCTGGCGCAGCTACATCATGCCGCTCGCCGGGCTGTCGAAGCTGACGGTCGACGTGCTGGGCCCCAAGCCGCCTCAGGCCGCGGCCGACGTGCGCGCCGACATGGAGATCTACGTGCCGCTCGCCGGTATCGTCGACCTCGCTGAAGAGCGCGCCCGCATGCAGAAGGAGATCGTCAAGGCCGAACAAGAAATGGCCGGCATCACCAAGCGCTTCGAGAACAAGAGCTTCATCGATCGCGCGCCGGCCGACGTGGTGGAGAAAGACCGCGCGCGCCTCGCCGAGCTCAAGCAACGGGTGGAAAAAGTGAGCGAGAATCTGAAGCGCATCGCGCCGGTCGAGGTGCGAATCGCGCCTCCGTCGTCGGGCACGATGAACCTGGGCGAAGAGCTCAAGGCCGAGCTGTCGCAGGTGAACGTGTCTGGCCCCGACGAGCAGGTGAAGGAGGCCCTCGACAAGCTGCGTGAGGGCACGAAAGAAGGGCTGTCTCCGCGCGATCACATGGATCTCGGCGTCGCGTACATGAACATGGGCCTGGTCGACGACGCGGTGCGTGAGTTCAACGCCGCGAAGACCGACGGAGAGGGCGATCGTCCCACGGCGAAGAAGGCCCCTCCCGCCAAACGCGCGCCCGCGAAGAAGGTCGCAGCGAAGAAGAAGCCCGCGCCGACGAAAAAGAAGCCTGCCCCCGCGAAGAAGGTGGCAGCGAAGAAGAAGCCCGCGCCGGCAAAGAAGAAGGCCGCCTCGCGGAGACGGGCGTGAAGCGCGACGCTCCGGTCGATCGGTTGATCGCGCTGGCGCTCGATGAAGATCTCGGCGCCGCGGGTGACGTCACCACCACTGCGCTCGTGCCGGCCGATGCCCAAGGCGTCGCCGAGCTGTGGGCGAAGGAGCCCATGGTGCTCTCAGGGCTCCAGGTCTTCGCGCGGGTGTTCGAGACCGTCGACCCGTCGATCTCCGTCGACTTCTCGGCGGCTGACGGTGAGCGTACGTCGTCGAAGCAGCGAATCGCCACGCTTCGCGGACCGCTCCGGGGGCTGTTGATCGGTGAGCGAACGGCGCTCAACTTCGTGCAGCGGTTGTCGGGCATCGCCACCGCGACGCGGCGCTCGGTGGAGCTGATCGCGAAGGTGAAGGGAACGAAGCTCCGCTTGCTCGATACGCGCAAGACGACGCCGGGCCTGCGCTCCCTGTCGAAGCTCGCGGTACGCCACGGGGGAGGCCACAACCACCGCTTCGGGCTCTTCGACGGCGTGCTGATCAAAGACAACCACATCGCCGCGGTCGGCGGTTCGGTGCGCACGGCGGTTGAGCGCGCGCAGGCCAACGCGCCGCGGCTGGTGAAGATCGAGATCGAGGTGACCTCATTGGCTCAGCTGCGCGAGGCGATCGAGGCCGGCGCGCACATCGTGATGCTCGACAACATGAACGACGCCGACGTGGCGAAGGCCGTGAAGCTCGCCGCTGGCCGGGTCGAGCTCGAGGTCTCCGGAGGCATCACCGACGAGCGGCTGCCAATTCTGGCCAAGCTTGGCGTCGACTACGTGTCGATGGGCGCGCTGA
>JAEUJT010000252.1 GCA_016793525.1 Archangium sp.
GGCGATGTCGGTTCCAACTGGCAACCGCGATCGCCAGCTGGGCATGGGTCACGCGATGGCGATGCCGAGTCTTTGGGCGTCGTGGAAGTCTGAGCGCGCCTTCATCCAGGTGCAGGCAGGGTGGGGGCGTGGGGTCACCAACTCCGCTCTTCACTCAACGCACGGCCCTTCGCCGGTCGTGAGCCCGATGAACTTCAGTGAGTTCGAATTCGCAGCGAGCGGCGGCTATTCCGTACACGAGTTGGTGCGCGCGCGGTCGGGTGTCTACGGTGCCGTGCCACCGGCTTCAGCCACCGGCGCGTCACGAACGTCGGTTTTCATCGGAGTCGACTTCAACGCGCTCGAGTGGCTCGACTTCGGTCTCGAAGTGCACCTCCCGCTGGTGGGTGATGCGTTTCAGGCGAAGGGCGTCGCGTTCGTAGGCGCGCGGTTCTGAGTCGCCGCATTGCCATCGAAATGACGTCATCCGATACGAAGCCCACCCGCAGCGGGTGCGGGTGGGCCAGGTGTTCAACACATTGGGCCGCCATGAATGGCGACCCAGTACGCTTCAGTAAATGCCGCGCATCGTGGGCAGCGCGAGGCCGTAGTCGCGCATCGCCTGACGCATGAAGAACGGCACTTGTTGGTAGCGCTCCAGCTCGACACAGGCCTTGTTCGAGGTGCAGGTGCACTGCGCGCTGCTATTCGCGTCGCACCCGGTGCGGCCGCTGCGAAGGCTGCCGTCGGCGGCGATCCACTGCACCGAGGGGTCGTACTTCACCGTCGGTTTGCCGTTGGCGTACACCGGCACGTACCAGTCGGGCGTGCCGTTGCCGTCGAGGTCGGGGCCGTCGGTCGTCACGTACGCGCGCTTGAGCAGTTCGTTGCCCCACTCCAGCATGCGGGCGCCAACGCCCTTCTGCACGGTCTTGCCCATGATGGTTTCGAGGCCTTGGGTGCGGGCAATGAAGATGCGGCCGTCGGGTAGATGCAGCTCGATGCGGTTGGGGAAACCGGGGTCGGTGTCGGCGCCGAGCTCCCAAAGGCCGAGCTGGTTGAGCCAGGTCTGCTGCTGGTTCTCGGGCAGGTACATCAGCGTCCACGCGATCAAGAACTTCTGCTGCTCCCAGCTGATTTGCGGGTCGATGGCGACCGAGTTGGTCGGCGCTGAATCGCACATGATGGTCTGCTCTTGCTGAAAGCAGGCGCTCGGTGTCGGTTTCCACCACGAGACGAAGCCCAGGCCTGAGGTGGGGTACTTGGCGCCGTCGACCGACGGCATGCCGTTGGAACCAGACGCCAACCGCGGTCCGCGCAGCGCATCGTCGCCGGTGAGCGCGTTGCCGAGCCACCGCCGGTACCCATCGGGGAAGAGGTCTGCCATCGACACCGCACGGTACCGCCCGTCGAGAAAATCGCGGCGAGAGGCGCTGATGAAGTTGTCGACCGACTCCGTCATCAACATCGCGGTGTAGGCCTTCCCGTAATACGAGCCGGCGTTGAGCGTGTACTCGGCGTCGTATTCGCCTTTGTTGTTGGCGAGCGTGTTCTCGAGCAGCCGGCCGCCCACCGAGACGTTGCCGAAGTAGCCGGTCGCCCCGTTGGGAATGGCAACGACCTCGGTGCCGGTGTTGCCCGGTGCGTCGGAAGTCGAGCGCAGAATGCGGGTGCCGTTCTCGGTGACCAGCTCGTGCGGCCCCGCCTGCGGTCGCGCCAGCTCCTTGGCGAAGTGGTCGAAGCCGATACCGGCGGCCAGGTAGTTGTCACCGAACAGCTCGTTGGCGATGTACGGCCAGAGGCTGTCGAAGTCGTAGCCCTGCGCCAGCGAGAAATCGCGGTAGATGTTCGCGAACAAGCCCAAGCCCTTGGCTGCGTCACGGAGCTTTGCGTTGTAGCGATCAAGCTGGCGATTCGCCGCGGTGCGCACGCTGAAGGTCTGTCGGCCGCGTCGGTAGTTGTCGAAGATGTGGTTCACCTCTTGTTGGGTAATCAAGAAGTCGAACAGCTCGTACGGGTCGGCGCCGTTGTCGTTCCGGTAGACGGAGAGGTTCCCCAGGTCGGCCCAGCGGTCGGTGCCGAAGCCGTACGGCCAGCGCACGCGACCCAGCGAGTCGACTCCGTTGCCTGCACCGGTATTGCTCGTCTCGCTCGCGGTGACCGGGCGCAGCGAGCTCCACGGCACGAGGTCGACCGTCTGTTGTCGGCACTTCGAGTACGCGCCGTTCACTTTTACGATGAGCCCGTCGAGCACCGGGTGCCACGCGCCATTGCGCTCCTCGTTCCACGTGGTGGGCTTGAACGTCGTGACGTCGACGTTGCGGCAGTCGGAGATGAGGTTGAACCGGTTCTGCAGCTCTGAGTAGTGAATCGGCGAGGTGTTCGACGGGTCACCGCCGAACTCGTAGCGAAACCCGAGAATGCCGCCGAAGTTGTCGAGCTTCGCCAGCGCGGTGCCGGCCTGCGCCGAGCCCACTTTGTAGGCGTTGTTCGCGATGACCGGTGCCACGTCGCCGTAGAACATGCGCACTGCGGCGAAGTCGTACGCGCCGAGGCCCAGCATGTCTTGGGTCGCCTCGCCCGCGTATTCCATCGTCGAAGACTGCATGAACATGGTGAGTAGGTTGTCGCGTTCGTTGGTGGTAACCGGGTCGATGGAGCGCGGGCCGACGCAAGTCTCTCCGGTAGGGTCGAGGGTGGTGCAGGCCGTCTTCAGCGCGCCGTTGTTAGTGCGCAGCTGCCAGTACTGCGGCCGAAAGTTGAACGCGTCGGAGCTGCTGACGAAGTTGTGCCGCAGGCCCATGGAGTGACCCATCTCGTGCGTCAGCACGTTCTGGTGCGTTCGGTTCGCCAGGTACTTGCGAATGCGCTCGCCGTGCGCCAGCTGGTCGCCCTTCGAGGCCGACGGGTTGAATGGGCCGAACTTCTGCTCCAGCACGTCAGACAAGTCGGCGATGGCGAGCGGAGCGGGTGCTTCATTCATGATGCAGGCGCCGCGCTGGGCGAGGGCGAG
>JAEUJT010000298.1 GCA_016793525.1 Archangium sp.
CCCGGAATTGCTCTAGCTGGAACTATAGCCACCATGATTGGATCGGTCGTCGCGTTGGTGCAGTGGATCAAGCCTCCGGCGACCCCTCGCCAGGATGGTTCTGGTTTCGCTCTTGTCGAGGATCTGCCCTCGTCGAAGAGCAGTGTTAAGGTGTCTCGGAATAACTTCAATCCCGACCTCGACTAGCGCTCTGGCCGTAGGCTTAGCGATAAATGGCTAATATTAAGTGTTCAGCTATGTTAAGTTTTGCTGGTCTGAGGATTCTGTCTGTTCCTCGAATGGCGTCAAAGCAGAAAGCTGATTCCTTAGCTTGGATAGCGCCGCAATGCTGCGCTCGTTCATCTCTGCGCCGCATGCGGCACCCTTCTCCAACATCCCGATCGCTTCCGACTTCGCGGCCGGCGAGAGGTGCATGTACCGCTGGGTGGTGCTCAGGTTGGCGTGGGTGTCGTCGACCACCGACAAGAGCTCCTTGATGTTCGGCAGTCGCCAGTCGGTCGCGCGGTCGAGGGTCATCGCTTCGCAGGTGCTCAGGGCGCTGAACCAGCTCGAGGCCGTGTTCGCGATGCTCTGCCAAATCAGCCCGGTTCGGCCCGTCGAGCACGCTGTTGGCCGTGTACGCCGCACGACCTCGCGGCCTTCGTGCGCGCCCAACGTCGAGACCCACGCGGCGACGGTGTCCATGGGGCACTTTTCACGACCGACCGTGAACGGCCAACCGCGTTGTGTATGCTCCCGCCGCTTTCAAACCCCAAGGAGCCGCCTCCATGTCCGTCACGTCCGTTCGCCGCGCTGTGTCCGCCGCACTCGCCGACAAGAAGGTCACGCTCGCCGAAGCCGAGAAGATGACGGCCATCGCGGGCCGCACGAGCGGCATCTCCGCGGCCGAGCGCAAGGAGCTCGCGAAGGCGCTCTCGTCGACCAAGGCCCGCTTCGAGGCAGGCGCGAAGGAGCACCTCGCGGCGAACGCTGTCTCCGGGTTCGACCAGTCGGGCGCCAAGGCGCTCGAGCAGGTGATCAACGCGCGCGGGCTCGACGTGCTCTCAGGCCTCAAGACGGTGAAGGAGCCGTACAGCGCCGCGCTCACCGCCGCCGCCGACCGTTTCGCGGCGGGTGTCGACAGCGACCAGAGCGGTTCGATGCTCCTCTGGGGCTCGAAGGAATTCACCGTCGGAAAAGAGAAGATCTACGTGCTCTCGGACATGACCGACGACGGCGCGGGCGAGGTCGTCGGTTTCTTCAACAAGAAGGGCGAAGAGCTCGCGCGCGTACAGGTGACGCAGAAGGACAGCGGCATGAGCATGCGCTGGACCCAGCTGAGCGGGAAGGCGAAGACCACGCCCATCGGCACCGCGAGCCAGCACGAAACGACCAAGGTGTCCGCCGCGTTCAAGAAGGAGCTCGAGGCCTTCGTTGATGCGCAGCGGAACACCGACGAGGGCCTCGGCCCCAACGTCGCCAACAAGACGCTGCCGGCCGACGTGCGCCGCCACGCCGAGTTCATGGAGCGGATCATCGCCGACGGAATGGCGTCGCAGCGCTTCGAGTACAAGGGCGCCACCTACTACGCGCTGTGGGACGAGAGCTGCGTCTCGACCGTTCACGTCTACGACGGCAACGGCCAGCGGCTCGTCTCCCTCGTCGACTGATCACCTCGCGGCGCTGAGCGGCGGGACCGTGGGCGCATCGAGCACCCACGTCGCGGGGGCGAGCCCGTCGTGCACGTCGAGCAGGTTGATGCGCTCGTCGATCAACCGCGTGGCGGGCCGACCGTTCCACGAGGCGAGCGCGTCGGCGAACACCTCCACGTCGGGCGAAGGCCACGTCGCGCCGATGTGGTGCGCCAGCTGGAGGATCAGATCTGGCTGCACCGCCAGCTCGCGTTCTTGGATCCGCGTCAGGTACGCGCCGGGCGAGACGTGCCACTCCCTCCCCGTGGAGCGCTGCCGCACGCGGTACGTCACGCTGCCGTTCTTCTCCCGCGTCATCACCCGCCACGAGAAGCGCATGCCCTGCTCGTGCCACGACACCTCGCCTCCGAAGAGGTGCGTGCGCAGCGGGAGCGCGAGCTGCACCACGGCCCACGCGCCGAGAAAAGCCAGCACCCAGCGCTTCGCGGCACGCGGATCAGCGCTCGTCGCCGGAGGTGAAAGACGTAGCCACCTCCGCGGCCAGCTGGCGTCGAAGAACACCAGCGCCGACAGCGTCATGATGAACGGGAACATCCCGATGGGGAACAGCGCCCACGTCGCCGCGTGGAAGCCCACCACCACCACGTACGCGTACGGGCGCGCGCGCCGCCACGAGAGGAACAGCGGCACCGTCGAATCGAAGAGAAACCCGCCCCACGACATCAGCAGCGCGGCGTGCGGTAAGCCGAGCCACGGCCCGATGAGCGGCGCCGACGTGCGCGCCGAGAGCCACAGCTGTAGCGGTACGCCGTGCACCAACCAGTCGCTGTTCAGCTTCGCCAGCCCCGCGAACACGTAGACGATGCCGACTTGAAAGCGCAGCAGCGCCGTGCACCACGCGGGGAGAACCTCGCTCCGCAGCGACGGGCGCAGCCACGCGTCGACCGACCAGAGCCGGTGCAGCGGCATCACCGACGCCAGCAGCAGCAGCAGGCTCACCAGGTAGTAGTGGTTGAGGTAGTTCGCGACGTCGAGCAGCTGCAGCCAGGTGAAGCACACGAAGAGCAGCAGCACGCTGAGCCGGTACAGCAGGCCGATGCCCACCAGCACGCCGAGCACGACCAGCGCCGAGAAGAGCGCGTACACGCCCGCCGTTCCTGGGTGCGGCACCCAACCGAAGCCCCAATATGAAAATCGGAACCGCGTCTCGAACAGCGGGGGAATCCACCCGTTCACGATGAAGCGCAGCGCGGAGACCGACACCAGCCCGCCGAGCACCACGCGAAAAACCGCCAGCGCCGCCGCGTCGAGCTCCGAGAAGAGCCAGCGCTCGAGGCGCGCCATCACCTCGCCGCCGCGGCGCAATGTGCTTGACCCACTCACGGCTGCGTGTTTCTGCATCTGATTCGCAATTTCAACAACCGACCTACTCCAGGTCGGGCGCGGTCCTCCAGGAGTCACGCGGTGAGAGCTCTCGGCGCACGCAGGTCCATTGCGCTGGCGCTCCTCTTGTCCGTGCGCGTGCTGGCGCAGCAGGTGGATCCGCTCGATGCAGGCGTCGAGGAGCCGACGCTCACTCCGCGGGAGACGGTCGTCGTCGGCACCCCGGAGTGGCGCACAGCGGGCTCGGCGCACACCATCGGCGGCGCGCGGCTCAAGCGCTTCGAGCTCGATGACGCGCACGCGGTGTTGCAGGCGGTGCCGGGCGTTTCAGTGCGCGGCGAAGACGGCTTCGGGCTGAGACCGAACATCGGGCTTCGTGGCGCGAACCCCGATCGCAGCAAGAAGGTGACGCTGCTCGAAGATGGCGTGCTCTTCGGGCCCGCACCGTACTCCGCGCCGGCCGCGTACTACTTCCCGCTGATGACGCGCATGGAGGCGGTGCGCGTGGTGAAGGGCCCCTCGGCCATCGTCTACGGGCCGCAGACGGTCGGCGGCGCCATCGACTTCGTCACCCGCGACTTCGGCCCGGGCGTGTCGGCGAGCTTCGACGGCGCGCTCGGCCAGTACCTCACCGGCAAGGCGCACGGCGTGTTCAGCGCGGCGAACGAGACATCGGGCTTCCTCCTCGAGGGCGTGCACCTGCGCAGCGACGGCTTCAAGGTGCTCGACACCGTCGGCGGGAGCACCGGCTTCGAGCGCACGGAGTGGATGGTGAAGGGCCGCCACCGCCTCGACACCGGCGCGCTCCACCACACGCTCCAGCTCAAGCTCGGGTTCTCCTCGGAGCGCTCGAACGAGACGTACCTCGGGCTCTCCGACGCCGACTTTCGCGCCTCGCCGCTGCGCCGCTACGTCTCGAGCGAGCTCGACCTCATGCAGTGGCACCGCACCCAGCTCGTGCTCAGCTACCGCCTCGAGGCCCCGACGTGGACGCTCACCACCACCGCGTACCGCAACGACTTTCACCGCGCCTGGCGCAAGCTAAACCGCTTCGGTGACACGGCCGTGGCCGACGTGCTGGCCAACCCCGACACCCCGCGAAACGCGCTGTACCTGAGCGTGCTGCGCGGAGAGGCCGACTCCACCACCGCCGGCGACTCGCTCTTCGTCGGGCCGAACCAGCGCGACTTCGTGTCGCAAGGCGTGGAGTCGGTGTTCCGCACCACGGCGCAGACCGGGCCGGTGACGCACGCCCTCGAGGGGAAGGCGCGGTACCACTTCGACTCCATCGCCCGGCTGCACACCGAAGACGAGCTCTTCATGCGCGAGGGGCGGCTCCAGCCGGCGGGCGAGGCCACCGACGTGTTGATCCACAACTACGACTTCACCCACGCCGTCGCGTTGAGCGCCACCGACGCGATGAGCTGGGGCGCGCTCACGCTCACCCCGGGCGTGCGCGTGGAGCTGATCAGCTCGGCCTCGAACGACTTTCTCGCCGAGACGCGCGCGCGCGGATCCGCCAGCGTGGTGCTCCCCGGCATCGGCGCGCACTTCGCCGTGACCGAGCGGCTCGGCGTGTTGGCGGGGGCGTACCGAGGGTTCTCTCCGCCGGCGCCCGGGCAGCCCTCGTCGACGCTGCCCGAGCTCTCGCTCAACGCAGAGGGTGGCGCGCGCTGGACCCGCCGCGGAGAGCGCCTCGAGGCCATCGCCTTCTTCAACGACTACGCGAACCTCACCGACATCTGCACCTTCTCGAACGGCTGCGTGGGCACGAACCTCGACCGCCAGTTCAGCGCCGGCCGCGCCAACATCTACGGGCTCGAGGTGTTCGGCGAGAAGCGCCTGAAGCTCGGCGAGGCGGCGCTCCCGCTGTCGCTCGCGTACACGTTCACCGGCTCGCGCATGCTGCAGCAGTTCCGCTCCGAAGATCCGGTGTTCGGCAACGTGCAGCCCGGAGATGAGCTGCCCTACGTGCCCCGCCACCAGCTCAACGCCGCGGCGGGGGTCGACTGGAACCGTCTCAGCGTGCACGCCCAGCTCTTCTTCATCGACCGCATGCGCGAGCAAGCGGGGCAGGGCGCCTTCATCGAAGGGCTCACCACCGACGTGCAGGTCGTTGTCGACGCGCACCTCGCCGTGAAGCTCACCGAGTGGGCGCAGGTGTACTTCGACGCGCGCAACCTCTTCGACGGCCACTTCATCGTCGGGCGGAAGCCCTTCGGCGCACGGCCCAACGCCCCGCGCACGCTCCTCGGCGGCGTGAAGCTGACGTACTAATCGTTGTCGCCTTCGAGGCTCGTCGGCAGCTCGAGGTCGAGCACGGTGATGAACTCGCTCTTCAGCAGATCCGTCACCGCCTTCACGTCGTCGTAGAGCCCGCGCGCGGTGGGCGAGCTCAACGCTTCGTGCAGCGGAGGCGCCGCATCGAACGACGTCTGCGCGGTCTCGAGGCGCTCCTTCAGCCGGCCCTCGAGCGAGGTCGCGCCCGCGGCGATGAGCAGGTCATCGAAGGCTGATCCGCTGTAGCCCGGCCCGCAGCCCTGCACGATCTTGCGGAAGCCGATGAGGTTCGCCCGCAGCGCCTGAGTGTCGTGGCGCGCGTTGGGGAGCTCGAGGGCCTCGAGGCAGGGCGGGGTCGCGCAGCTGGCTTTCGCCAGCCCCAGCGGCCCCGCGAGCTTCGCGTCTTTCGTCTGTTTGTCGAAGTAGAAGAGCGCGTCGCTCACCGCGTTGAGCGCCGACTGCTGCGTCATGAAGTACCGGTTGCCGGTGCCCGGCTCCGCGAGCGCCTGGGTGAAGCCGTTGCGCCAGAGGTCGACCAGCGCGTGGGTCTGGGCCTTCACGTCGAGCGCCGCCGCCCGCGCGTAAGCCAACCGCCGCGCCGCCAGCTCGTCTGCGCTCAGCGCCGCCCACGAGCCCGAGCTCACGATGCTCGACGACGCCGGGCACGCCGTCTGGGTGTCGGCGGAGAACAGCAGGTACTCCAGCGCCGCGAGGGTGCGCCGGTTGACCAGCTGCCGGCTCAGGTCGCCCTCGTAGCTCTTCGCCACCAGCGCCTCCTCGAGCACGCAGCGGGTGGTGAGCGGCCAGGCGTACACCGCGTCGCGCAGCCCCTTTCCTCCCGGAGACATCGCGCTCGCGGCGGGCCCGACCTGCATCAGCTCGAGCACCTCCCACTGGGTCATCGCCTCCCGCCACGCCGCCCGCGCCGCGTCGCCGTCGGATCCACCCACCGCCACCACCAGCTGATCAGCCTTCGCCTCGAAGGCCTCGAGCTCGCTCTGCAGGCACGACGCGGTGGCCCTCAGCATCGCCGCGCGCGCTTCGGTATTGGCGGCCGGAGGCGGCTGGGTCACCGGGCACGCCGCCAACGGGAAAACAGCGAGCAGAAGGGCCAGGCGGATCATGTGTTTCTGGTGATATTGACAATCACTCTCAAAATCAAATAGAGGCACCAGGCCATGAACCTCCTCCGCGCCGCGCTGGTTTCTTCGCTTCTCGCTCTTGGCTGCAACGTCGACCCGGGTCCGGTGCAGCAGAACATCGACGGCACGAAGCCGGTGACGGTGGTGCCCGAGATGACGGCGCCGGTGGTCGATGACCTGCCCGCGCTGCCCGACCGCGCGCCCGAGCTGTTCGCGACGAGCTACCGCCGCGCCACCGGCATCGAGTCGGTCGACTTCGACGACCTGGTCGCCCGCCCGGCCGACTACACCGGCCGCACCATCGAGACCCGCGGCGTGGTCCGCGCGTCGTGCCAGATCCGCGGCTGCTGGATGGAAGTTCGCTCGGTGCGCGACGTGAAGAGCTCGAGCATGACGGTGCGCTTCAAGAACTACAGCTTCTTCGTGCCGCTCGACTCGCGCAGCGCCGACGTGCGCTTCCAGGGCGTCGTGAAGGTCGAGACCATCACCGCCGCGCAGGTCGCGGAGTACGAGTCCGAGGGCTACGTCTTCGGCGCGAAGAACGCCGACGGCAGCGTGACGCAGGTCGGCTTCACCGCCGACGGCGTCGAGATGTGGCGCGAGAGGTGAGCCGTCGGTGGTCGGTGCTCGGGTTGCTGGCGCTCACCGGGTGCCAGCCCCCAGCGCCCACGGGCAATGACGCGGGCACGCCCGAGCCCAACTTCTGCTTCACCCGGCCGAAGCTCGAGTTCTGCGAAGACTTCGACACGGCGGCGCTCCCCGGCGGCTTCGACTCGCTCACCACGGTCGGCGGTACGGCGGTGCTCGACGGGACGGCCACCACCAGCGCTCCGAGCTCCGCGCTCCTCACCACCACCGCCTCGCGGCCGAGCGTGGCCTTCACCAAGCGCTTCTCTTCGGCGCTCACCTACAAGACCTTCTTGCAGCTTCGCGTCGACGCGCGGCCCGCCTCGGGTGAGGTCGAGCTCGCGGCGCTCGAGGTCTCCCCCGCCGACCGCTACGCCCTCGCGCTCGATGCCGACGGCACGGTGTGGCTCTCGGCAGGAGGCCAGCGGCTGGGCAGCACCCTCGTTCCACTCAACGACTGGGTGTCGGTGCGCTTCGACGTCGGTCACCACGACGGCGGCACGCCCGACGTCACGCTGCGGTTGGGCGACACCACCGCGCTGTTCCGCGACCCGCTCCCGTCGTCGCTCGCGCCTGAGACCCCGAGCCTGTCGGTGGGCCTCGGCGGAGACGCCGGCGCCGGGTGGGCCGTTCGCTACGACACCATCACCTTCATTGTGAACTGAAGCACGCGAATCGAACACCAGGAGTGACGCATGCGCTGTGGCCCGTGGCTGGCGTTGTTGGGAATCGTGTTGGCGGCGTGTCCAGGGCCCTCGGGCTCGGTCGACTCGGGCATGGAGCCTGTCGATTCCGGCAGCGGCGCCGATGCCGGAGGCCCTCCGGCGAATGACACCTGCGCCACCGCCGAGGAGCTGACCGGCGCCGGCTCGTTCGTCGGCTCGACCCGCGGCGCGTCGCGCGACTACGCTACCGACTGCACCGGCTTCGCGAACCTGGGCGAAGACGTCGTCTACCGAATCCCCGTGCCCGC
>JAEUJT010000356.1 GCA_016793525.1 Archangium sp.
GAGCCGACTCCCGAGCCCGTGACGCCGTCGACCCGCCTCCTGCCCCGGCTGCTGCCGCTCAACAGCCCTGGGTACTACGTGTTCCTCGCGCTCATCGCGATGTTCATTCTCGGCCCGCTCGGCGGTGTGGCGGCGAGCTACATGAACTTCTCGCTCGGCTTCTTCATCGGCGGGCAGGTGCTGGCCGGCATTCTCGGCAGCACGGTGACGTACTTCTACGGCCCCGAGGGGAAACACGGCGCGAACTACATGCAGACCGCCGCGGCGTCGGTGGCCGGCATGTCGGCGATGGGCGTGCTCATTCAGGCCATGGTGTGGCTCGGTCTCCCCGAGCCTGAGACGTGGAAGCTCATTCTCTACTTCCTCTGCGTGGGCATGTTCGGGGTCGGCGTGGGCATGGTGTACACGCCGCTCCTCGTCGACCGCATGCAGCTGACGTACCCGTCTGGCTTGGCGGTGGCGAACATCCTCCGCGCGCTGACCGACCCGAAGCTGCTGAAGCAGAGCGTGGGTAAGTTGTTCGGCGGCATGGGGTTGGGCGCGGGGCTTTCGGTGTTGCTGGAGAAGGGCGCGGCGCTCCCGGGTATCGCGTGGCTGGCGGCGAGCGGCATCAGCGTGGCGAACGTGGGCGCGGCGATGATTGTGGGCGCGCGCATCACAGTGCCGGCGGCGGTGTACGCGCTGGTGCTCGACCAACTCGCGCCGTGGTTCCGCGCGCAGGGCTGGCTCGGCGAGCACGACCCGGTGCGCAAGTTCGCCTTCCTCGTCGCGCTGGGCACAATTCTCGGAGCGGCCATCGTCGACATCTCGCTCATCTTGAAGCAGGCGGTCGCTCGGCTGCGCGCCCTGGCGCCCGAGGTTCCTGAGCCCACCGTCGCCGGAGAAGAGTGGAAGCGCACGAACACCTCGCGGCTCGTGGCCTACGTCGCGTTCTGGGGCGTCTGCGTCATTCTCGTCTCCACCATGGTGCTGCAGGTGCCGTTGCCGTGGGTGCTCTTCGGCGTGGCGTTCAGCTTCGTGATGATGCTGGTGAACGGCATCAGCTACGGCATCACCGATTCGAACCCCATCTCCACCGCGTTTGTGCTGACGGTGGTGTCGATGGCGGCGATGGGCCTGGTCGACCCAATTCACGGTTTGCTCGCGGGAAGCATCGTCTTCGTGGTGTGCGCCATCGGCAGCGACATGCAGCAAGACCGCAGCACCGGGTGGCGGCTCGGCACGAACCGCACCATTCAGTTCCGCTACCAAGTCATCGGCGTGGTGGTGGGCGCGGTGCTGGCGGTGTTCATGTCGAAGATTTTCATGGAGGCCTACCCGGTGCTGAAGGTCGACATTCACGCCAACCCCGAGGCCAAGATTGACCAGTGGCAGAGCGCGATGACCTACAAATTCGTCGGCGCGCTCCGCGGCATCACCCAGCCGAAGTCGTTTCAGATTCCCGCGATTCTCGTCGGCGTCGGCATCGGCCTGGTCATCGAGGTCATTCGCAAGCTGGTGAAGGGCGACGCGCGCTACCAGGCGTGGAAGCAGACGCCCAAGGGCAACGCGTTCGACGTGGCCTTCGACTGCGCGCTGATGCCGTCGCCGTACGCCTCGTCGTTCGCCGGCTTCGTCGAGCTGAAGACGAGCTTGTGGTGGGGCGCGGGCGGCGTCATCTCGTCGGTGTGGAACACGCTCAACGAGCGGCGCGCCAAACACGCGAAGGTCGAGGGGGCCGAGGCGTTGCCCGAAGACATGTCGACGACCTCCCTCATCGGTGGAGGCCTCATCGCCGGTGACTCGCTCGCCGCGTTGGTGCTCGGCATCGTCGGGCTGGTGAAGAGCGGAGCGCTGGTGAAAGTGCTCGGCGGGGCCTCGGTGCCTCCGTCGCCGCCACCTCCCCCGACGCCGTAGGCTGGGAGAGCTGCCGTGACCGCCACCGTCTACCGGCCTGATGCGGTGTACGCGGAGGGTGCGCTGCGGCGTGGCCCGCTGTGCGTCGGAGCCGATGGGCGGGTGGTGGCCTCAGCACCTCCTGGAGCGGTGGAGGTCGCGCTGCCCGGCCGCGTGGTGCTCCCTGGTTTGGTGAATGCGCACTCGCACGCGTTTCAGCGCGTCATTCGCAGCCGCACTGAATTTCGCGCCGCGGGTCGAGCGCACGACGACTTCTGGACCTGGCGCGAGGCGATGTACGCGGCGGCCGAATCGCTCACGCCCGACGAGGTGTACGCGGTGTCGCGGCAGGCGTTTCTGGAGATGGCGCTGGCCGGCATCACGACGGTGGGTGAGTTCCACTACCTCCACCACCAGCCTGACGGCACGCCGTACGCCGACGCGTCGGAGGTGGCTCTCCGCGTGGTGCACGCGGCCCGCGACGTCGGCCTGCGCATCGTGCTGCTTCGAGTGCTCTACGCGCGAGCGGGCTTCAACGTGGCGCCGAACCCGAGGCAACGTCGCTTCATCGACTCCGATGTGGAGACCGGGTTGTCGCGCGTCGAATCGCTGCGGAGCGCGGTGCGAGCGGATCCACTCGTCTCCGTCGGGCACGCGCCACACTCCGTGCGGGCGGTTCCTCCCGAATGGCTGCGCTCAATCGCTGGCGTGGTGCCGAACGGCGTGATGCACCTTCATGTTTCGGAGCAGCAGGCCGAGGTCGACGCGTGCCTTGCTGAGACGAGGCGTCGGCCGGTGGAGTTGCTCCACGACGTGGGCCTGCTCCGCGCGGGCACGACGGCGGTGCACGCGGTGCAAGTCACCGACGCGGAGATTCAGCTCCTCGCGCGCAGCGGAGCGACGGTGTGCGCGTGCCCGTCGACCGAGCGCAACCTGGGCGATGGCGTGGTGCCGGCCGACGCGATGCTGCGCGCGGGCGTGGGCCTTTCATTCGGGAGCGACAGCCAGGCACAAATCGACCTGCTCGACGAAGCGCGCTAGCTCGAGGGTCAGCTGCGGTTGATTCGCCGTCAGCGCAATGTGTTGCCGGTGGCTGGCAGCTCGCCTTCAGCGCTCGGGAGCGCGCTGCTCGACATCGCCACCGTCGGCGGCGCGCGGAGCCTCGGCGTGGAGACGGGCACACTCGCTCCGGGGTCTCCGGCCGACTTCTTCACGGTCGACACCTCGCACCCCGCGCTCCTCGGCGTGCCTGACGACGCGCTGCTCGCCGCGGTGGCGTTCAGTGCTCCGACCGCCTCGGTGCGCGACGTGGCGGTGCAGGGAAGGCTCATCGTTCGCGACGGCGTGCACGCACTCCAGCACTCGTCGGCCGAGGCCTTCGTCTCGGTGATGAAGCGCCTTCACGGTGTGGCTGGGTAGAGCTGCACCGAGTCGGCGTTGTCGAACCTGGAGACATCGAGCCGCATGCGGAGCCGAGCCGCCCGTTCGAAGCGCGGCTTCGTCACCCGGCGGCGTCGCGCTTGAACGGGTTGACGACGGGCGCTTCAGCGTGGGTCACCAGCCCGAACGCCCCGCGCACCAAGGAGTTGAGCACCGGCTGGCGGTGGCGGGCCCACACCACCGTCGGCACCGCCGTACACCCGAGGCGCGCCTTGGGCTCGAGCGCGGTGCGGCCGAACGCGGCCCGCTTCGCGCGGTGTGAAATGGCCACCTCGACCACCGCGTGGAGCAGCCGCAGGTAGAGCGGCAGCGACTTCGCCAGCTCGCGGTCGATGCCCACGTGCGCGGCGGAGACGGTCTCGCCATCGAGCCGCACCAGGATGAAGCCGACCAGCGCGCCCTGGTGACGGAGCCCGCACACGAGAATCCGCTCGGGGCCCAGCGCCGCGAGCTCGCGCCAATACGCCGGCGTCGCGGTGATCGGCCGCACCGCCGCGTTGTCGTGCACCGCGAGGTAGAGCGTTTGAATTCGGTCGGCCTCGCGCTCGACCTCCTCGGGCGTGAGGCGCTCCACGGTGCAGCCCGCCTCGAGCATCGGCTTGAGCACGGCCTGCTTCACGCTGCTGCGGTACTTCGACGTCATTCCGGCGAGGTAGTCGGCGTGTGAGGTCCATTCCGGCTTCAGGGTGAGCACCATGTTCGGCTCGGTGGCCATGGTGCGGTAGCTGAGCTGGTGGAGCAGCGCGCTGTCGTCGTGCTGGTCGGGGTCGAGATCTTTGATGAGCACGAAGTCGGGCCGGCCGGTCAGCTTCTCCGCCTGGCGCACGCGGTACATCGCCTCGGCCACCGCGCGCCACCGGGTCTGCGCCGTCTCTCCGGGCGCGAAGGCCACGCCGTCGAGCTGTCCGCTGAGCATGCTGCCGCAGATGAGCACGCGCTGGCGCAGCTGGGCGTCGAGGGGCGAGCCGCTCCGCTGCTTTGGGAGCGCGTGCATTCGGTCCAGCCCCAGCTCGAGCAGCTGCATCGCCACCGCCGCGACCGGCTGCCCTTCGCGAAAGGCGAGCGCGTAGCGGGTCTGCAGGGCGCTGATGCCGCTGCGCTCCACGGCGCGCAAGGCGTCGCGAGACATCATCAACCCGCGGTGCCGCGCCAGCTCGTCCCACGCGTGGGTGTTGAGCAGGTCGATGCGGTCGGCGAAGGCGAACTGCAGCCCCGTAGGTTGCCGCAGGGTGCGGTGAAGCGAGAGCACGTCTCCGAGGCGCTGCGCGGCGGTGGCGAGTGTGTTGGTCATGGGCCGCACAGTGCCGACGCGTCGAGGCGCCGCCGCGGATCCACCACGAATCGTCGAAGGACGTCGTGTGGCAACGGCATGGCCGCGCTGACGAAAAACGTCACTCCGGGTGGTGAAAATCGCCTCGCTGCTGTGCAGTGGCAGCGGAACTCTCGCGGGTTCACAGTGGGGCGAAGCTGCCTGTCTGGGGTCAGCGGAGCCTGGGTCATTTCCGCGAGGGGAGTCGTACTTGAACCGACAGGTGCTCCCTTTTTTCCAAGGTGAAAACCCGAGGTACTCTGGCGCCTCGCATGCGCACTCTTGCTCTCCGAGCCCTCGTCGCGTGGTGTTGTCTCCTGATCAGCGCGTGCAGTGAAAAGACGGTGGAGCCGCTGCTCCAGAGCGACTTCGTCGCGAAGAGAGGCGACGCGCTCTTCACCAACGCCGGCTTCGAGTCGGGCAACCTCACGGGGTGGACGACGATGCGCGGGCTGAACCCGGGCATCAATTTCCCCGTCACCCAGCTGAGTGACTTGAACATCACCTTCGACGGCGGCGTGGCCAACAGCTTCGCGCGAACGAGCGCCTCGCCGGTGCCGCTCTCGGGCATGACCGCGGGCACAGGCGTGCCGACGTACCCGCGCATCGGCACGTATTCAGCGGTGGTGAACGAGTCGCCCCAAGGCGACGACCGCAACGTCAACTCCGTCAGGCAGAGCCACCAGGTGCTCTCGTCGGACATCGACCCGAACGACGGCAAGGCGCACGTGCGGTTCGCGATGGCGCCGGCGCTCCAGGCCGCGGGGCACGTGGCCGCCGAGCAGCCGTACTTCTACATCGAGGTGCGCAACACCACCCGCAGCACCGTGCTGTACCAGAACTTCAACTACTCGGCGCAGCCTGGGTTGCCGTGGCTGACGCAGGGCACGGGCAACGACGCGGTGCTCTACACCGACTGGCAAATTTACGACGTCACCGCGCCCGACAATGGGTTGACCGTCGGCGAGACGGTGGAGATCGAGGTCTACGGCGCCGGCTGCGAGCCCGGTGGCCACTGGGGAGAAGTGTACGTCGACGGCTTCGGCGCGCTGCCGCAGTCACTGTGGATTCAGAAGAGCGCGCCCGCGTTCGTCAACGCGAATTCGAACATGACGTACACGTTTACGGTCACCAACGGCACCGGCTTCCTCGCGCCGAACGTGGTGGCTGAAGAGACCATTCCGCAGTGGACCACGTTCGTCAGCTTGAGCGCTCCGGCGGGCGTGACGTGTACCGCGCCGGCGGTCGGCGGCACCGGCACGGTGAGCTGCCCACTCGGCTCGATGAACGCGGGGTCGGCGGCCACGTTTACGGTGACGGTGAAGACCGACACCCTCGCGGCGACGCCGCCTTCGAATCGCACCGGCGGCACGTCGGGCAGCGCCTCGAGCGGCGGCAGCACCTCGCTGACCGACACCGGCTCGGGTTGGACGAACAACCAGTGGGTCGGGTGGATGGTGTACGTCACCTACGGCACCGGCGCGGGGCAGGCGCGGGTCATCACCGCCAACACCTCGGCGGCCCTCACCGTCTCGCCCGCGTGGACCACGAACCCGGCGAACGGGAGCATCTACATGGTGTTGCCGCCGACCGTGTCGAACGGCAACTACTCGGTGCGCGCTGACACGGTGTCGAAGATCATCGGCCCCATGGTGCAGACGGCCATCACGCCGACCACCACGTACACCGACCTGTCCATCGTCGTTGACGACAACATCTCGGTCGTCGACTGGGGCGGCTCGACCACGACCGTCATTACCGTCACCAACAGCGGGCCGAACGCGGTCACGGCGGCGCTGGTGAATGACACGTTCCCTTCGCAGCTCACCGCTGGCAACTGGACGTGTACGGCGTCGGCGGGCAGCTCGTGCCCCGCGAGCGGCAGCGGCAATCTGGTCAACGTCTCGGTCAACCTGCTCGTCGGCGGCACCGCGACGTTCTCCATTCCGGCCACCGTGCAGGCGGGCAGCGGTGTCGCCAGCTTCTCCAATGTGGCGTCGGTGGCCACGCCGGTCGGCACGACGGACAACACGCCCAGCAACAATGCCGACTCGAACTACACCGACATCGGCACGGTGCGCATGTTGAGCGTCTCGAAGAGCGACGCAGGCACGGGGTTGGGCACCATCACCTCGTCGCCTGCGGGCATTGCCTGCGGCCCCGCGTGTGTGAGCGCCGACGCCGGCTTCGTCGACGGCGCCTCCATCACCCTCACTGCGGTGGCACAGACCGGAGACCGCTTCGTCAGCTGGGGCGGTGCGTGTTCGGGCACGACGTACACGTGTGCGTTGACGATGACACAAGCGCGTTCGGCGACGGCGCTCTTCAGCGGGTGTGGCAACGGCACGCTGCAAACGGGCGAAGGCTGCGACGACACCAACCTCGACGGAGGTGATGGCTGCTCGGCCACCTGCCTCGTCGAGAACACCTTTAACTGCAACACCACGTCACCCGGCGCGACCGGCTCAGCATCGTGCGCGAGCGGCGTGTGTGACACGACCAACACTCCGTCGCCTCGCTGCGAGGCAGCCAACACCTGCGGCAACGGCACGCGCGAGGTGGGCGAGGGCTGCGACGATGGCAACACCACCAACACCGACGGCTGCTCCTCGACGTGTCTCGTGGAGGTCAATTTCAACTGCAACACGTCGAGCCCGGGTCTGACGGGCACCGCGTCGTGTGTGGCCACCGCGCTCTGCGACACCACCAACACGCCGGCCCCGCGCTGCGAGCTGCTCAATTCGTGCGGCAACGGCACGCGCGAAACAGGTGAAGGCTGCGACGACGGCAATACAACCAACAGCGACGGCTGCTCCTCGACGTGTCGTGTCGAGGTGAACTCGCCGTGCAACTCCGCCTCTCCTGGGTTGACCGGTACGGCGTCGTGTGTGGCGACCGCGGTGTGTGACTCGACGCACTCTCCGGCGCCGCGCTGTGAGACGGCCAACGCCTGCGGCAACGGAAACCGAGAGGCGGGCGAAGGCTGCGATGACGGCAACGCGACGAGCGGAGACGGCTGCTCCTCCGCCTGTTTGGTGGAGGCCGGTTCGAGCTGCAACACGTCCTCTCCCGGGTTGACGGGCACGGCGTCGTGTGTGGCCACCGCGACGTGCGACACCACGCATACGCCGGCGGCTCGCTGCGAGGCGCTGAACACCTGCGGCAACAACGTGCGCGAAGCGGGCGAAGGCTGCGACGACGGGAATACGTCGAACAGCGACGGCTGCTCCTCGGGGTGTCGCGTCGAGGTGAACTCCGCGTGCAACTCCGCGTCGCCCGGCCTGACGGGGACGGCGTCGTGTGTGGCCACGGCGGTCTGTGACAGCACGCTGTCGACTCCGACCTGCGAGCTCGCCAACGCCTGTGGCAACGGCAACCGCGAGGCGGGTGAAGGCTGCGACGACGGCAACGTGCTGAACAACGACGGGTGTACGTCGGGGTGTTTGGTGGAGGCCGGCTCGAGCTGCAACACCTCCAGCCCAGGCCTCACCGGCAC
>JAEUJT010000367.1 GCA_016793525.1 Archangium sp.
GACGGAGCTTCCAGTGAGGGCACGTCGAATCGGAGCCTTCGCCATCGACGTGGTGGGCTTCGGAGCGCTGGCGTGGTTCGCGTGCAAGCTGCTCGACGCGTCGGCGCACCACGCGCACCCGCCCTACCAAGCGAAGCTCGCGGCGGCGCGCATCGTGCCTACCCTGCTGTTGCTCTACGCCGCGTGGTTCATCGCCCCGATGGCGGTGTGGAGAGCGTCCATCGGGAAACGGCTGCTGGGGTTGGTGGTGGTGCAGGCCGACGGTGATGCTCCGCTGTCGATGCCCGCGATCGTGGTGCGGGAGACCGTGGGCAAGTGGCTCAGCGTGGCCATGAACTGCGCGGGGCTGATCGACGGGCTCCTCACCGGGCTGGCGTTTCATGACCGGCTGGTCGGCTCGTGCGTGGTGGACCGAGACGAGGCCCGGGTCGAGGCCGAGCCGCGAGCATTTGACGGCGCGGAGTGGCAGGAGGTCGTGTGGCCCTCCGTTGGCGCGCTCGCGGCGGGCGCGGCGCTGCTGTTCTGGTCGATGCGGACGAGCGGCTTTCTCTACGGGCTGCTGTGGCGAGGCGCGTTCTACGTGCCGCACGAGGCGGGCCACCTGGTGGTGGGCGCGGTGTTTCCGCACTTGATTGGTGTGGCGGCCGGGGCGTGGGGGCAGCTGCTGTTCCCGGCCATCGCGGCGGTGGTGTTCGCGCGGAGGCGGTGGCCGATGCAGCTCGCGGGCACGCTGGTGTGGCTGGGGTTCAGCCTGTTCGACATCGGGCGCTACGCGGGAGACGCGTGGGACCGGGAGCTGCCGTTGCCGGTGGCCATGGGCGACGAGTTCTCCGAGGAGCACCTCGATTCCCATGACTGGTGGCAGATGCTGAGCGCGGCGCGAATCCTGCGGTACGCGGCGCCGATCGGCGAGTCGATCACCGCGCTCGGCTGGGTCGCGGTGGCGGTGGGAATTGGAGGCGCTGCGTGGGTGGCCTGGCAGAGCGGCCGGCGCGAGAGGTCGGCCGCTCCGGAAGGCGGGTGACTCAGGTCTCGACGGAGCCGAAGTACACGCCGGCGGTCTTGCCGTCGGTGGTCTTGCCGACGATGACGTAGGCGTAGAGGCCCTGGTCGGTCGCCATCGAGCCGTCTTCGTCCTTCGGGCCGACGCGGACCACCTTGAGGTCGGTGAGGTTCGCGCGGAGCAGCTTGTTCACGTTGGTCCACCCGGCCACGCTGTCGGTGTCGTCGGGGTAGTCGGTGACCAGGTCGTCCATGAACGACTTGGTGTCGGCGGCGCTCATCACCTCGGCGGTGTACTTCGACATCGAGACGTTCTCGTGGGCGTCTTCGGAGAAGAACTCGTCCATCGGGGCGTTGAGCACACGCATCGCGTTCGAGGCGGTGATGGTCGTGTTGCCGGGGAGGCTGAAGTAGGTCGGGTTGTAGTCGCTCTCCGACGTGTAGTTCGCCTTCATGGCCCAGGGGCCGATGGCGTTCTCGAGCTGGTAGGCGGTCAGCTTGCCGGAGATGACCTCGAGGCCGCTGGCCATGGCGGCGAGCGCCTTGAAGCTCTTGAGCGTGTTGGCCTTGTTCAGCTCGGCGCCGACGTCGAGCTTGCCGTTGCGGTTCTTGTCGCTCTTGTTGATGAGGGCCATGGCGTCGTCGACCTGCTTGGTGATGACGCTGACGGCGATCGACTTGCTGGCCTTGCCCTTGAGGGCCTCGGAGGTCACGGCGAGAAGCGCGTCGCTCACGGCCTTGGGCTGCTTGAGGGCCTTGGCGTACTTCTTCACTTCGGCGTCGGTGACGCGGCCGTCGCGGTTGCCGTCAGCCTTCTTGAGGTGGGTCTTCAGCTCGGCGGCGGCGTTGCGAACCGAGCTCAGCTGGGTCTGCTTGCGGATGGTGGACATGGCGCGGACCGTAGCCACACCCAACGGGGAGGGATCGTAAAATCGAGGTCACAAACGCCGTCGGGAGCCCGTGACTTCGGCGTCAGAAGGGATACGATGCGGGAGCAGTTCCACTTTTTTTGAGCCGGGGGCGACCTGGTCTCGACGAGGGCAATGACGTTCTGAAACGCGTGTCGAGTGGGCCTACACACTCGTAAATACAAATGGGCAAAACCAATAAAAGCCAACGACAACGTTGAGCTTGCTCTCGCGGCGTAAAAACCCGTTGTAGAGCACGGTTGCCTCGGCCACAGCTCAGAGGCTAGGGGCCAACCGAACCAACCTGGGCTGGTCTCTCCAAGTGTTCGGGCGCGGGAGACGAGATTCAGCCGAACAGGCCTGTCAGCATCCCGTCCGTGGGAGTCTGAAGGGTGTCGGCAGAAAATCACGGGCGACACACGTGGTGTTTCAGTTCTGAAGGCTTTCGGACGCGGGTTCGATTCCCGCCGCCTCCATAGAAAGGGTAACGACCGCGCTTCCGCCGCGGCTTGCCGCCCTCTGCTTTGTCCATGTTCGACACCGGATAGTCCTTTCCATCGGTGTCCACCAAATCGGGGCAAGCTCAGGGAGCCAAGGTATGACAGCCATTGTGGGCTTGGTAGCAGTCGTCGGCTTTTTTGCTGCACTGTGGTGGGTATCGAAGACGACGCCCGCGTCTCACGAAAGCGTCGAGAATGCAGACCAGACAGATGTACCGCCCTCCGTCGCGCACGCGAACATCGATGACGCTGCGCACGTTGCCTACCTTGCCGGCGATCCAGCTGGGGTTGAGTCGAACCTCGCGGGTACGTCTCTCAACACTTTTGTCGCACTCTCTACCGCGCTCGGGCAGTACCACCAAGCCGTCGACGCCGTGCTTTCTGACGCACCCGACGTACTCC
>JAEUJT010000405.1 GCA_016793525.1 Archangium sp.
CGTCGAGCACCTGGTGCGGCACCAACGGCTGCCTGTGGGCGACTCGTCTGACGCCGATCTCCGCCGGTGGCTTGCGGGCGCCGACCCACAGCACCTCGAGGCGCTGCTGGCCCTCAACGCCGCCGTCGGGCACGACGTGGCCATCGGCGCGCGCCTCACCGCCCTCGCAGCGCAGAGGCCTCCGCTGTCGACCAAGGCGCTCGCGCTGGACGGGCAGCGCATCATGGCCATTCTCGACGTCGGGCCGTCGAAGCGCGTCGGCCTCGCCGCACGGTTTCTGCTCGAGCAGGTGCTCGATGAACCGTCGCGAAATACGGCAGAATTCCTCGAGAATTCGCTTCGAAAGTGGGCCGCCCAGAACTGAGCGCGGTTCTCCACAGGGTTATGCACACCCGGGAAAAGCGCTTCGAGCCGTTTCCGGAGCGTCACCGGCGCCCTGTGGACAACAGTTCGCCATTCTCAATGAAATCAATGATTTCAGTGGGCTTGAATCTGGAGCGTCACCTGGGTGGAACAGAGGGAGCCTTCGGGAGGGCCTGTGGAAAACGTGTGGACAGGTGGGCCTTTTCGTCAGGCGCGGGTGATGGCAGAGGAGGGTGATGCGCGTCGTGGTCGCCATGTCGGGAGGAGTCGATTCGTCGGTCGCGGCCGCGCTGCTCAAGGCCCAGGGCCACGAGGTCATCGGCATCACCCTTCGCGTGTGGAGCTACGAGAGCACCGCTCAGTGCGGCAGCTGCTGCAGCCCCGACGACATCGACGACGCGCGCGCGGTCGCGGAGCACCTCGGCATTCCCTTCTACGTGTCGAACGTCGAGGAGCTGTTCAAAGAGCGCGTCGTCAGCCCCTTCGTGACGTCGTACCTCGGGGGCAAGACGCCGATTCCGTGCGTCGCCTGCAACCAAGACGTGAAGTTCGGCTTCTTGTTGAAGCGGGCTCGCGCGCTGGGCGCCACGTTGGCCACCGGGCACTACGCGCAGGTCTCGTGTGTCGACGGCCACTACCGCCTCGAGCGCGGCGCCGATGCGTCGAAAGATCAGTCGTATTTCCTCTTCACGCTCGGCCAAGACGAGCTGAAAGACATCATCTTCCCGGTGGGGCATCTCACCAAGGCCGAGGTTCGCGCCGCGGCCGAGCAGCACGGCCTGATCACCACCAACAAGCCCGACAGCATGGAGATCTGCTTCGTGCCCGACGGCGACTACGCCCGCTTCGTCGAGAAGGTGGCGGGCCCACAGCCGAAGGGAGAGGTCGTCACCGCCGACGGCGAGGTGCTCGGCCAGCACGACGGCATTCACCGGTACACCGTCGGCCAGCGCCGCGGCCTCAACGTCGCCAAGGGCGCGCCGCTCTACGTGCAGCGCCTCGACGCCGAGAAGAACCGGGTGGTGGTGGGCGCCGCGACAGACGCTGAGCGCTCGACGTTCCACCTGCTGCGGCCGCACTGGGTCGACGGCACGCCGCCGAGAGATCGCGCGGTCACGGTGAAGATTCGCCACCGGCATGCCGGAGCGACGGCGCGGCTCACGACCGATCCGCGCGGGTTCGATCTGATCCAGCTCGACGCTCCGGCGCGGGCGGTGACCCCAGGGCAAGCGGCCGTGCTCTACGACGGAGACCGCGTCCTCGGCGGAGGGTGGATCGCCTAAAGTTGACCGACTGCGACATCGAGCTACCGTTCGTCACAGGTCGCTTCGAGGTCCCAGACACGTCATGCGCGATTCCCACCGTCTCAAAGAGAAGTTCGAGCTGTCCCTCGACAACCGGCAGATCGTCAGCCTCACCGTGGCAGCGCTGGTGGTGATGGGCGGCGTCTTCGCCGTCGGCGTCGTGGTTGGAAAAAAACTCGCCGCCGAGAGCGCCACGCGCGCCGAAGCGCCGCCGACCGACATGCTCCACGCGGTCGATCAACGCACCGCCGCGCTCGACGCCGTACAGCGCGACGCCGCCACGCTCACCTTTCAAGAAGAGCTGACCAAGAAGGTCGAGGCCGCCGCGCCGCCCGCGCCCGTCGAGCCGCCCAAGCCAGTGGCCGTGGCCGAAGCGCCGAAGCCAGACACGTCGCCGAAGCCAGAGATTGCGCTCAAGCCAGAGGCCACGCCGCTCCCCGACGCCCCTCGCGCGGAGCCCATCGCGACCCGCACCAACGACGCCGGCGCGCTGCGCGAAGCGTTTGGACGCGTGCAGGCCACGCCCGGCACCGCGGAGTGGAGCGTTCAGCTCTCCGCTTCACAGGAGCGCAACGAGGCCGACCGCTTCGCCGCCGGCCTGCGCGACAAGGGCTACGCGCCGTACATCATCGAAGCCAACGTGCCGGGGAAGGGCGTGTGGTACCGCGTTCGCCTTGGCCGGTTCCCTTCGAAAGACGCCGCCTCGCGTTACCTCGCCGACTTCAAGCGCGAAACCTCGATGAACGGGATGGTGACGTCGAACTGAGGCGGTGGCTCAGCCTTCGCCGTTGGGGTTTTTGGTCCACTTGTCGACGTTGCCGTCGCCGTCGAGGTCTTCACCGACGCGGTCGACCTGGTCACCTTCCCAGTATTCCCAGTAGTCGACCTTGCCGTCGCCGTTGGTGTCGCGCTCTTTGCGCACCAGCTTGCCCTTCTCGTAGAAGAGCCACAGCGAGGGGCGGCCGGCGGAGGAGAGGTCGCGCTCTTTGCGAACGACCACGCCCTTCTCGAAGTAATTGACCTGGTCGACACGGCCGTCGAAGTCGAGGTCGAGCTTCTCGACGGTGAGGGCCTCTTTCTCGTCGTAGCTGCGCGCGATGTCGACCTTGCCGTCCCAGTTGATGTCGAGATCTTTGCGCGCCAGCCGATCGATGGCCTTGCCATCGGCCGACGTGCCGGCGACCGTGAAGGTCCACACGTCGGGCTTCTTGTCACCGTTGAGGTCGAACTCGGTGACCTTCTCGGCGCCCTGCTGCTTCTGCCGAATCGTGTCGGACAACACCTGCCCGTCGGACCCCGTCTTGGTGTCGGCCTTTTCGGCGCTCTTGGTGCTGCTGCAGGCGCTGACGGCGAAGGCCGCGAAAAGACCTGTGATGACGGCTCGGGAGGCACGGGTAGGCATGGGTAACACTGGCATTTAATTCGACCCCTCTCCGGTGTCGACATAGCGTGAATGGCGGCCATGGCGCGCAAGAAGATCAGCACCACGATCTACATCACGCCCGAGCAGAACGAGCTGCTCAAGCAGTTGAACCAGAAAACGAAGGTCCCGGTGGCTGAGTACATTCGCCAGGGCATCGACCTCATCCTCGAGCGGTACAAAGAGGAGCTGCCCGGCCAGACCCGCTTCGACGGCATTTAGCCTCGGCGTCGAGTGGGGTATGCGCTGCGCGTGAGCGCATTTCGCGACAAGCGGGTGGTGGTGCTGGGCGGCGCTGGCTTTCTCGGCTCGCACCTCGTCGATCGACTGCTGTCAGACGGCGCCCAGGCGGTGGTGGCGGTCGACAACCTCAGCAGCGGAGATCGCCGCAACCTGGCCCAGGCCTCGAGCGACGCGCGCTTCTCGCTGGTGGAGCACGACATCACCGAGCCGCTCCGAATCGCCGGCGACGTGCACACGGTGTTCAACCTGGCCTCGCCCGCGTCGCCCATCGACTACGCCGAGAAGTGGCTCGAGACGATGCGCGTCGGCTCGCTCGGTACCGAAAATGGGCTTCACCTCGCCCAAGCGAAGAAGGCCGTCTTCTTTCAGGCCTCGACCTCGGAGATCTACGGCGACCCGCTGGTGCACCCCCAGGCCGAGACTTACTTCGGCAACGTCGACAGCACCGGCCCGCGCGCCGTGTACGACGAGGCCAAGCGCTACGCCGAGGCCCTGGTGCAGGCCTTTCGCCGCAAGCGAGGGGTGTCGACCCGAATCGTGCGCATCTTCAACACCTACGGCCCCCGCATGCGCCTCAACGACGGGCGGGTGGTGCCGGCCTTCGTCGGCCAG
>JAEUJT010000430.1 GCA_016793525.1 Archangium sp.
GCCGACGCGCTGCGGCTGTACGAGCTGTTCATGGGCCCGCTGGAGCAGGTGAAGCCCTGGCAGATGGCCGGCGTGGCGGGCGTGCAGCGCTTCCTCGAGCGGCTGTGGCGGTTGGTGGTGAACGAGGAGACCGGGGCCGTCAACGCCAAGCTCTCCGATGACGCGGCGGCGAGCGAGGTGGGCCTCACCAAGGCGCTCCACGCGTGCATTCAGCGGGTCGAAAAAGACACGCTCGGCTTGCGCTTCAACACCGCCATCAGCCAGATGATGACGTTCGCCAACGAGGCCACCTCGGCCAAGGTGGTGTCGAAAGACACCATGCGCACCTTCGCCAAGGTGCTGTCGCCCTACGCGCCGCACCTCGCCGAAGAGCTCTGGGCGCGGCTCGGCGGCGTGGGGCTCGTCTGCCAGCAGCCGTACCCGGCCTTCGACGCGGCGCTGCTGGTGGAAGACAGCATCACCTACGCGGTGCAGGTGCTGGGCAAACTGCGAGGCGAAGTGCGGGTGCCGGTCAACGCCACCGAAGCCGAGGTGCGCGCCGCGGCCGAAGCCGACGAGAAGGTGAAGGCGGCGTTGGCGGGCAAAACGGTGAAGAAGTTCGTGTTCGTGCCCAAGCGGCTGGTGAACTTCGTTGTTGGGTAGAGCCGCGCTGACGGCGCTGTTGCTGACGGGGTGCGGCTACCGCTTCATCGCCCCCGCCAGCACGCTGCCAGCGGGCCTGAAGTCGGTGCACGTGCCGGTGTTCGTCAACGCCACGCCCGAGGCCGGCGTCGAGGCGCTGTGCACGCAGTCGTTGCGCGACGTGTACCTGCGCAACGGCCTCCTCGGTGGGGAGGGCGCCGACGGTCGCATCGAGGGCACGGTGGTGTCAGTGTCCTCCGTTCCGCTCACGGTCAGCCCCCGGCGCTTGCCGAACTACCGGCTGGCCATGGTGGTGACGCTGAAGCTGATGCGCGGTACGACGCCGATCCACGCGGTCACCGTCACCGGCGGAGAGGAGTTCCCCGGCGGGGCCGACATGTTGTGGTCGGAGACCTGGCGCGGGGCGGCCATGCGCCGGGTCATCGACAACCTGATGCGCGAGGCCTCCGAGCGCCTCGCCACGGGTTGGTAAGGCTGCGGCGTGTACCGGCAGTTGGTGACCGGCCCACAGACGTTCGCGTCACAGAACCCAGCGCATTGGAAGGAGTTGGCGCAGCTCTCGCCGGTCGTTCCGAGCCGAACGCAGACCTCGGTCAGATTCGATGCAGAGGCCGTGCAGAAGAACCCGTCGGCGCAGTCCACGTCGTAGTCGCACGTACCGCCAGCGCCGAAGGGGGCGGTGATCGCGAGGCACCAGTGCGTCGGCGCGCAGTCATCGTTCGAGGTGCAACCGGTCTGTCGTCATGAAGTCCCCCGTGAGTCGCCGGCAAAAAACACGAAGAGCCGCGACACCCGCAGGTGCGCGGCTCAGGGCGGTACCGCTCGCGCTGCTTACTTCTGTGCGGCGGTAGCGGTCTTGACCGACAGGTTGTGCGCCAGGCGGGCCACACGGCGCTGCGCGTTGCGGCGGTGCAGCACGCCCTTGCTCGCCGCCTTGTTCAGCAGGCTGGTGGCGTGCTTGAGCGCGTCTTTCGCCTTCGAGGCGTCGCCGCCGGTGATGGCTTCGCGGGCCTTCTTGATCGCCGACTTCACTTCAGACTTCACGGCGACGTTGCGCGCGTTGCGCTTCAGGGACTGACGGTGACGCTTTTCGGCGGAGTGGGTGTTGGCCACGGGTTCTTTCCTTACAGAGAGAAAAAAGAAGAGGTCCGCGTCTAGCGTCGACGCCCCGGGGAGTCAACGCGTCAGGCTCACTCTCGGCGTGACGCCCGTTCGAGCGCAGGCGCTCAGCGAAAAATCGACACTCCGGTACCCTTGGCGCCATGCACCGCGCGCTGACGGGGGCGATGGTCGTGGCGACGCTCTCGTGCGGTGTGCCCGAGCGGCAGTCGCATTCGCTTTCGCTGAACCTGCTGCTGGCCGACGGCACAACCGCGTCGGTTCGGCTCAATGGGCCCGCGGGCTTCGGGGGCGTCGCTGGCACGTCGACGGTTCGGGCGAGCTGGCCCTTCATCGCCGACGAGCGCGAAGATCGGTTCGTCACCGAATTGACCCCGTGGCGCCTGGGCACCTTTGAGGCGCACGCGTACGAGGCGCGGGTCGGCGGCGCGGCCTACCGGGAGACCTCGGAGCGCGTTCTTCGGCTCCACGTCGAGCGGATCCAGTGGAACCACGCCGCACATTTTCCGTGGACTCACCATGGGCGCATCTCGGGCCACATCGGCGATGTCGCGGTCTCCGGCGCGTTCACCACCAGCGAGAGCGGCGACTGCGACAACCCGCGCACCCGCCCTGGGGCGATGACGTGCGGTACCCTCTGGCCAGTCGACTTCGAGGCCGGCGAGCCGGCGAAGCAGCTCCGCTTCGAGGTGGTGGGCCTCGCCAGCACCTGCCCGACGGCCATTCGCAACCGGTTCTTTGATGGCACCTCGGCGTCGTTGACGCGCGAGCGCTTTCGCGTGGGCTCGGCGCAGGAGGTGCCGTGCGTCGCGACCGACCTCCCCTCCGAAGTGGCGAGCGGCTGGAAGCGGGTGCCGACGACGCGCATCACGTGCGGGCTCGACACGGTCATCGAGGTCGACGGGTGCCGTTGGGCGACGACGGTGAATGTGTTCGACCAGCTCCAGCTCTTCATCACCGCGGCGGTGGTCGACGGGAGCTGCGGGCCGCAGGCATGCCTGCTCACCGCGCCGCTGCTGCCGCCGGTGCCGTGAGGGGGCCCTCGACTCCTTCACGGACGGAGATCGCCTTCGCCGCGAGCGGCAACTGAGGCCCCGAGATTCGGCTAGGTTCGCCAGCCGAACAGAGGGCGGTTCCGACATGTGGCAGCTGTGTTTCGTAGGAATGGTGCTGGCTCAGGTCGACGGCGGCTCCGGCTCCGGTGACATCGGCGACGTGCTGAAGCGCGCGCAGCAGGCCGTGGTCGCGCTGGGCACCTACCGGTACCACATGGTGAGCCAAGAGCGTGTCGGCGGCACGCTGCTCCCGGAGAACGAGGTCGACCTCTTCGTGCGAGAAACGCCCTTCGCCGTGCGCCTCGAATACGTGGGCGGTCCTGCCAAGGGTCGTTTCATCATCTACGACCCGGCAGTGCGTGCAGACGAGTTCCGGGTGCGTGAGAGCGGGCTGCTGCGCGTCACGGGGGCCTGGTGGGTGCCCGTCGACAGCCCATTGGCGAAACGCACCAGCAACCACTCGGTGCGGGAAGCCGGCCTCGGGCGGCTGCTCGATCGTCTGGCGCGCAATCACGTCATGGCTGCCCCTTTGGGCGGCTTCGCGATGAGTGCTCCGAAAACGGACGCGCAGGGCCACCGCTGCGCCGACTTTCGTGCGCCCGAGGGCAAGGTGCACTTCGACTATCGGGTGACGCACCTCTGCTCCGACCCCGTCACGGGCCTGGTGACGCGTGTTGAAGGCTACGACGACGCGGGCGCGCTGCTCGAGCGCTTCGCCTTCACCGACATTCAGCGCGCAACGCTGTCCGACGACTTCTTGCACCCGGTGCGCGCCAAGCTGTGATCGCTCGCCTCTCAGCGCACGTGGCGTGGGGCCTGTTCCTCTGCGCGCGGCTCGCGTTGGCCCACGACGACGGCGGCGTCGACGACATCGTGCCACCCGCGCTCCTCGAAGCGCTCCCGCTCTCCGCGCCCGACGGAGGCGCGCCGGGCGACGTCGACGTGGCGCTCACCGTCGACGGGTCTGGCGCGGTGATCGACGTGCAGCTGAGGCACAGCCCCGATGAGGCGTTGGCGGCCGAAGCGCTTTCGGTCGCGCGGCGCTTGCGGTTTCGTCCCGCCACGCGAGGTGGCGAGCCCATCGCGGTGGTCATCGACTTTCGGTTTCACTTCGCCGCCCCCGTGGTGCCCGACGCTGGGCCGCCGATGGCCCGCATCACCGGGCAGCTGCTGACCAAGGGTACGCGCGAGCCGGTGCCGTCGGCCGTGGTGATGCTCTCAGGCACCGAGCTCAACACCTTCAGCGATACTGAGGGCCACTTCACGCTCGAGGTGCCTGCGGGCCGGGCCAAGCTCGAGGTGAAGGCCCCAGGCCATCGCCCCAAGACATTCCCCGAGGTGGTGGGCCCCGGGGTGGAGCTCAAGGTCGTGTATCGGCTCGAGCCGGAGTTCGGTCGCCCGTACGAGACGATCGTTCGAGGGCAGGCCGACCGGGCCGAAGTGTCGCGGGTACACCTCACGGGCGCCGAGCTCACCGAGGTGGCGGGGACGGGTGGAGAGCCGCTGCGGGTGGTGATGGTGTTGCCGGGCGTCACCACCCCGGCCTCGGGGCTGAGCTACCCAGTGGTGCGGGGCGCGCTGCCGGCGGCGACCGGCTTCTTCATCGACGGGGTGCGTATTCCCCAGTTGTACCACTTGCTGCTCGGGCCCTCGGTCATTCACCCCGACTTCATCGAGGCCATCGACTTCTTTCCCGCCAACGCGCCGACGCGTTTCGGCCGAATCACCGGCGGCGTGGTGTCGGCCCAGGTGTCGAAGCCGCGCACCGATCGGGTGCACGTCACCGCGTACGCCGATCTCATCAACGCCGGCGCCTTCGCCGAGGTGCCGATTCAGAAGACCGGCACGTCGATCACCGTCGCGGGGCGGGTGAGCTACTCCGGGTGGTTGCTGGCGGCGCTGGCGGGGGCGCTCGCTCAGCAGTCGAAGCCGGTGGTCGACTTTTACGACTACCAGGCGCGGGTCGAGCAGCGCCTCGGCGCGGGCACCCTGCGGCTGCTGGCGTTCGGCAGCTCCGACCTGGTGGGCGCGCGCGACAGCGACATCACCCGCCCGTCGGCCTTCGTCACCTCGCGGTTCCATCGCATCGACCTGCGCGCCCAGTACCCGCTGGGGCCGGGGCAGCTCGAAGCCGGAGGCAACGTGGGGTGGGAGACGCTCGGGCTCTTCGCGGAGCAGAACGGCGGCCGCATCGGCGCGTTCTTGATGGACCGCTTCGTGCTGACCGGACGGGTGCAGTACCGAGTGGAGCTGGGCTCCGACTGGCAATTCAAGGCGGGGGCCGACGTCGAGCGCCAGCTCGCCGACGTGGAGACCACCACCGAGATCGCGATGATGCCGTCGGTCTTTCGGCCGCCTCGGGCCGTGGGCGTCTTCGGTGGGCCCTTCGCTGAAGTGGGCTTTTTTCACGGCCCGTGGAGCGTGGTGGCCGGAGTGCGGGCCGATGCGTGGCACCTGGTGCCTGACGTCACGCAGCTCTCCGTCGAGCCGAGGCTCGATGCGCGGTACGTGGTGAACGAGACGGTGACGGTGCGCGCCACCGCTGGCCTCGCTCACCAGGCGCCGCTGCTGCTCATCAGCTTGCCGGTGGTCGACGTCGCGGCGCTGCGAGACGGGCTGCACCAGGTGGGGCAATTCAGTGCCGGCGCGCAGGTGGCGCTGCCGTTGAAGCTGCAGCTGTCGGTCGACGGGTACTTCAACCCGATTTTCCAAGCGCGAGAACGCAGCCTGCGCCAGTTCGTCTCGGGCATCTCGAGCCTCGACGATCGCTTCACCGGAGGCCGCACCGGCCGCGCGTATGGGC
>JAEUJT010000453.1 GCA_016793525.1 Archangium sp.
CTGGCCGAACCCGCAGCCGGCCGTGTTCGGCTACCACGAGGTGTTTCACGTGCTCGTGCTGGTGGCCGCGGCGGCCCACTTCGCGGTGGTGGTGACGGTGCAGTACCGCTTCGAAACCTGAACGCGCTTCGGGCGAGGCGAGTGGGCAGCCGTCGAGCGGACGCGGAGCTCACGCGTCATGCACGACACCGTTCGTGCCGCTGCTGGCGGTGGTCCCTCGGTTGTGCGCGCTCATCGGCCTGCCGGGGGCCGTACGCGATGCGGTGGTAGCGGCGTCGCGCGCATTGGGTACGCTCGGGGGCATGCCCTCGACCCTCGTCATTGTTCGCCACGGCGAAAGCACCTGGAACGCGAAGAACCTCTTCACCGGTTGGGTCGACGTCGACTTGTCTGAGAAGGGTGAAGCCGAGGCGCGCCACGCGGGGCAGCTGCTGAAGAACGCAGGCGTGCGCTTCGACGTGGCGCACACGTCGCTGCTCACCCGCGCGGTGCGCACCGCGAACCTGGCGCTCGAGGTCTCGGGTCAGGTGTGGCTGCCCGTGTCTCGGAGCTGGCGGCTTAACGAACGCCACTACGGCGGGCTGCAGGGGAAAGACAAAAAGCAGATGACGGAGCAGTACGGCGCCGACCAGGTGAAGAAGTGGCGGCGCAGCTACGACGTGCCGCCGCCGCCGGTTGAGACTGCACACGAACATCACCCGCGCCACGACGCGCGCTACCGGCTGCTCGCCCCCGATGCGCTGCCGGCCTCGGAGTGCCTCAAAGACGTGGTGGCCCGCGTGCTGCCGTACTGGTTCGACACCGTCGTTCCCCAGCTGCGCGCCAGAATGAACGTGTTGGTGGTGGCCCACGGGAATTCGCTGCGGGCGCTGGTGAAGCACCTCGAGGGCATCTCCGACGCTGACATCGCCGAGCTCAACATTCCGACCGGCATGCCGCGGCAGTATTCGTTCGACGACGACGCGAGGCTCACGGCTCCACCGAAGTACCTCGATGAAGCGGCGGCGCACGCAGCGGCGCAGGCGGTGGCGAAGCAAGCGGGGTAGGTCGTCTCACGGCGGCGGCAGCTCACCGCGCACGAACGCCGCGGTTTGGAACGCATGGAGCCGGTGAATGCCCACCAGCAGCGGCACCGGCGCGCCTCGAAAAGAACCCGCGCGTTACTCCCCCATGATCTTCACGATGACGCGCTTGCGACGCTGCCCGTCGAACTCCGCGTAGAAAATCTGCTGCCAGGTGCCGAGGTCGAGCCGCCCCTCGGTCACCGGCACGATGACCTGGTGGTGCATCAGCAGCGACTTGAGGTGCGCGTCGGCGTTGTCTTCACCGGTGAGGTGGTGCCGGTATTCAGGCTTCGCGGGCGCGAGGTGGTCGAGCCATTTCCAGATGTCTTCGAAGAGCCCGGGCTCGTCGTCGTTCACATACACACCGGCGGTGATGTGCATCGCCGACACCAACGCCATGCCTTCGGCGATTCGGCTCTTCGTCACCAGCGCCTGAACCGTGTCGGTGAGCCGCACCAGCTCGCGCCGCTCCTTGGTCTGGAACCACAGGTACTCAGTCAATGTCTTCATACGGGTGACCGCGAACCTTCGTCAGCTCGAGCGCCGAGGTCAACGAGTCGACGCTTCCACCGCTGGTCGAGGTGGGCAAACGTTGCGCGCCATGACCTCCTTCGAAGGTTTCCCCAAAGGCGGCGTCGACTTCTTTCGCGCGCTCACGCTCAACCAAGACCGCGAGTGGTTCAAGGCGCACAAAGCCGACTACGAGCAGCTCTGGCACGCGCCCATCACCGCGCTCATCGAGACGGTGCACGCGCGGGTGAAGCCGCTCTTCCCCGAGTCAAAGGCCACCAAGCCGAAAGTATTTCGCGTCTACCGCGACGTGCGCTTCAGCAAAGACAAGACGCCGTACAAGACCTACGCCGCCGCGATGGTGCCGCTCTTCTCCGGAGCGGGCACCCCCGAGGGCAGCACCGGCTTCTATTGCGAGTTCGGGCTCGACGGCGCCTTCGCCGCCGCGGGGCGGTGGGCGATGGAAGGCGACGTGCTGCAGCGCTACCGCAAGACCGTGGCCGACGAAAAAACCGGAGCGCCCTTCGCCGCAGAAGTGAAGCGGCTCGAGAAGGCGGGCTTCGAGCTCTCTTCGTTGGGGAAGCTGACGCGCGTGCCGCCGGCCTTCGACAAGCAGCACCCGCGCGCTGAGCTCTTGCGGCACAAAGGCTGTGCCTTCGCCTTCCCGAAAATCCCCGAGAAGGACTGGCGCAACGGGAAGAAGCTCACCGACGGGCTCCTCGCGTCACTCACGACGTTGGCGCCGACCCTGCGGTGGGTCGACGCGGTGGCGCGGGGCAAGCGACCGGTGCCTCCACGCGCGCGGTGACGTGCGCGAGATTCTAGAAGCCGTCACGGAGTCTGGGTAAGCAGCGCTGATGCACCCAACTCCCTTTGCTGTTGCGCTCGTGGCCGCCGGCGTCGCGCTGGCTCAGACGCCTCCCCTCGAGGCCCGCGCGAAGTCGCTCTTCAAGCCGCTGCCGAAACAGTTCGAGTCGAAAGACAACCCCATCACCGCCGACAAGGTGGCGCTGGGCAAGCTGCTCTACTTCGACACCCGGCTCTCGAAGAGCCAGACCATTTCCTGCAACAGCTGCCACGACCTGGCGAAGTATGGCGTCGACGGAGAGCCCACCTCGCCGGGCCACAAGAAGCAGCGCGGCGGCCGCAACTCGCCCACCGTGTTCAACGCCGGCAACCACATCGCGCAGTTCTGGGACGGCCGCGCCAAAGACCTCGAGGCGCAGGCCATGGGCCCGGTGCTCAACCCCATCGAGATGGCGCTGCCCGACGCGCACGTGGTGGAGGCGGTGCTCAAGTCGATTCCCGGGTACCCGCCGCTCTTCGCCAAAGCCTTCCCCGCCGACAAGGAGCCCGTCACCTTCGCCAACATGGCCCGGGCCATCGGCGCGTTTGAGCGCACGTTGGTGACGCCGAGCCGCTTCGATGCGTACCTCGCCGGCGACGCCAAGGCGCTGACCGACGCGGAGAAGAAGGGCCTCGACACGTTCATCTCGGTTGGCTGCGTGGCGTGCCACGTGGGCGAAGGCGTCGGCGGCGGCATGTACCAGCGGCTCGGCTTCGCGGTGCCAGTGGCCAGCCTGAAAGACTTCGGCCGCTTCGACGCCACCAAGGTCGAGGCCGACAAACACTTCTTCCGCGTGCCGAGCCTGCGCAACGTGGAGAAGACCGCGCCCTACCTGCACGACGGCAGCGTGAAGACGCTCGATGAGATGGTGAAGTTCATGGCCAAGTACCAGCTCAACCGCGAGCTGAAGGCCGACGAGGTGACGTCCATCGTGACGTTCCTCAAGTCGCTCACCGGGCCGCTGCCGGTCGCGGCCATCTCGCCACCGAAGCCGCTCCCCAGCGGCAAAGACACGCCGAAGCCCGACCTGAACTGAGCTTCAGGGCGTCAGCGACAGGCGCACGCTTCGCACTCGCTCAGCGTCTTGAACGGCTTGACCCCGTCGCCATCGGCGCAACCGCCCCAGGAGAACCGCGCGCACTGCTTCGCCGACGTGTCGAAGAAGTACGCGTCGATGTTCGCCTCGCACACGCCGGGGACCGGCCCTCGCTCGCACTGCCGCTGACACGGTGCGCTCGCGCCGCAGCTCAAAGTCCCGAGGAGCCAAACGAACCCCACCGCCAACCAGGCATGTCGCGTCACGCGCGCACTGTGAACCACGCGACCCGCCCTGCGCAACCTCACCCGCCGTCAGCTGTACCGGCGTCGACGGCGGTGCTGGTGGGCCCCGCCTCGAGGTCGTCACCGACCAGGTCGCCCGTCGAGCCGAAGCGCTGGGCGAGCAACGTCGCTTCGTGCTCGGTGAGCGAGAGCAGCAGTCGAACGTTCGACAGGCCCCGCTCGGCCAGCGTCGCGTCGCTCATCGCGCGGCCGACCTTGAGCAGCCCCACGCTCACCTCGGGGTCGAAGGGGTTGACCGCCAGCGCGTCGGTGTACGCGGTGCGGGCCAGGGCCCAGTCTTTCTTTCGCAGCGCGATGCGCCCGAGGTGCACGTTGGTGCCCGCGGAGCCGGGGTGCGATTCGAGCGCGCTCTTCAGCACCTTCAGCGCCTCGTCGAGGCGGCCAACCTCCATCAGGGTCAGCGCGTATTTGTTGCTGATGCTCTCGTACCGCGCGCCCACCACGCCCCACGCGCGCTCGTAATACGTCAGCGCCGCGGGTATTCGGTTGCGCTCGCGCAAGACTTCGCCCAAGTGCGCGGCGCGGCGCGCGTCGGGCTCCTTCACCTCGGCGAAGTCACCGAAGCTGATTTCGCGCTGGGCCTTCGCCTTCTTCGCCCCGTTCTCGGCCGCGAGCTCTTTCTTCTCGTTCGACGACGTGGGGATGAGCTCCTTCGGGTACGGCTGCTTCTTCAGAAACGCCATCCACCCCTTCTCGAACTCGGGCCACTTCTTGCCGGTGACGCGCTCGACGGCGGCGCGGTCGCTCAGGCCCTGCGACATGGCGGTGAGCAGCCGCTCGAGCGCGTCGTCGCCATGCTCGGAGCGAATGAGCTGAATGGCGAAAAACACCTCGGCGAAGGCGGTGGCCGCGTCTTCAGCGGTGGGCAGCAGCGCCATCGACGGGTGCATCTTCTCGAAGGGCACGAGCGCGTTCTTCCGCACCCGGCTGCCGAGTAGCGCCAGCGTCGACGGCGTCATCGCGCCACCGGCCGGCCCGCGCCACCGCGACTCGAGGTACTTCGCCAGGCCCTCGTGCATCCAAATCGGCACGGTGTTGCGGCTCTTCCGCGAGACGACGAGGTGCGTGTACTCGTGCGCCAGTGTGTCGAGCCAGTCGTAGCCGTGCACCACGGCCTTGGGGCTGGTCACCATGAGCTTGTTGAACTTGCAGATGGCGATGGTGCCGGTGGTGCGAATGGCCTCTTTGGAGAGCGTCGATACCTTCGACAGCTCCGACGCGTTGTTGATGATTTCGACCCGAATTTTGCCCGGCGGCGCGTAGCCGAGGTCGTGCATGAGCGCGGTGCGAATGTCTTCGAGCGCGTCGAGCGCCCACGGCACCAGCACCGCGTCTTTCCCCGGCGGGGTGAGAAGAATGAAGTGCGCCGATTCGTGCCGTTCGTGCTTCTCGACGATGCGCTGCGTGTCTTTGGCGAGGCGCAGCCAGCTGCCCGGCTTGTCACCCACTCCGGCGCGGGTGAGCTCGTCGATGGCCAGCGCGTAGTCACCTTCTTCGAAGGCGATGCGGCCGCGGTAGTAGCGCACCGGCTCGACGTCGTGCGGCGCGATGCGCTCGAGCTCGACCAGCTCGGCCTTGGCACCCTCGGCGTCCCAGTCGTCGAGGAGCTGGTCGATGTTTTGAATGCGCGCCTTCGCCTCGCCCTTGAGCTCGGGCAGCTGCACGTCGGCGGGCTCGTTCAGCCCGGCATCGGCGGCCAAGGCCAGCGCGAGGAGAAAAGCCGGCGTCATTTCACCAGCTCCTCGTAGTAGCGCTTGTTCTGGTCGCGGTATCGGTCGGGTGCGCCCTGCTTCATCGCGTCCATCACGTCTTTGCGCAGCTCGCGCGGGGCGTTGTTGGGGTCGTCGTCGGGGATCTCGACCTTCTCTGTCGACGGGCCTTTCCCCTGCCCTTTGCCTCGGCCACCCATCGGCATCGGCAACCCGCCGCCTTTCCCACCGCCGCTGCGCTGTTGCTGCTTCTGGAGCTGCTGCTGCAACCCGCGGAGCGACTGCACCGCGCCCTGCTGCTCGCCGTACCCACGCGACGGGTCTCTGCCCGCGAGGCGCTCGCCGGCGGTGCCCATGTGCTGGCCCGCCTGGTCGAGCTGCTCGGCGGCGTTTTCATCGAAGATGGGCGCGCGCTCGCCGAGCGCCTTCATCTGCTCCTTGAGCTGCCCCACCTTCTGCTCGAGCTTCTTCTGCTGCGCGGTCTGCTCGGAGACCTGCTGGCGCTCGGCCTCAGACAGCTGGCTGCCCATCGGCGGGAAGACGTCGCGCAGCGCGCGGGCCACTTCTTCGGCCTTCGCCTCCCCGCGCTTGAGCTCTTCATCGAGCTGCTTGGCCCGGCGCTGCATCTCGGGAGGCAAGCCGTACAGCTCGCTCCGCCGCCGTTGATCGGCGCCCTCGCTGGAGAGCGCCGAGGCGTGTTCGCTGAGCGACCCGGCGGCCTCGGCGGCGAGGTCGAAGTCATTGGCCTCGAGCGCCTGCTTCACGTTCTCGATGTCGCCGAGCGCGGCGGCGCGTTGCTGGTCGAGGTCGGCCGAGGTGCGCGACGTGTCGAGCGCGCGGTAGGCCTGCTCGAGCTCCTTCAGCTTCTGCTGCACTGCGCGCTTGGCGGCCGCGCCTTGGGAGGCGATGCGCTCCTTCATCTGCTCGCGGTGCGCGTCGCGGATCTTCTTGGTGCGCTCGGCCAGCGCCTGCTGCTCCTCGAGCGTCTGATCGAGCGCCTCGGAGAACTCCCGGTACTCGCGCGCCAGCTCGGGGTCGGCCTGCTCGTCGGCCTCGTCTGACGCGTCTTGCAGCTGCTCGAGGAACTGGTCCATCTCCATCGCGAGCGCCTGCATCTGCTTCATCGCCTCTTCAGCGTTGCCCTCGCGCACCAGCTTCTCGATGTCGTCGAGCTTCGAGTTGAAGTCGCGCTCGGCCATCATCTCGTCGATGGCCTCGCGGTTCATGAAGTCGTCGCGAATGCCCTTCGCCAATTCCGACATGCGCGCCTGGAGCTCGGCCATGCGCTCCTTCAGCGCGCTCATTCGCTCGAGCAGCGCCTGTTTGGTGGCGTCGTCTTTGGTCGAGCGGAACTCTTCGAGCAGGCGCGACAGCTCGCGGCGCTCGCGCTGGAGCTCCTGCGCCAGGTCTTTCATGGCCTGCAGCTTGGCCCGGTCGAGGAGCGACTCGAGGTAGAGCACGTTTTTTTCAGAGTGCTCCGCGTCGCGGCGCAGCGACTCGACGAGGCGCTGGCCGACGATGCGCACGGTCTCCGCGGGGGCGGGCCGCTGCGAGGTGTGCTCCGGGTCGCGGCCGGCCACGCGGAGGTAGACCAAGCGGTTCAACGAGGTCTCCGAGAGGTCACGGTTCAACTCGGTGGCGATGTTCGCCGCCGCGCCCAGCAGGCCTTCAGGGGGCTCTCGCTCCGACGCCAGGCTCTTGGCGAAGGCCGCCAGGTCGGACCCCAGCATCATCGCCGCGCCGTCGGTGCTGCGGTGCTGCTGCGCGACCTCGGCCGTCAGCGCGGTGCGCTCGCGCGACTCGAGGCGGTCGGCGAGGTGGGTCACCAGGCGCTCCCACAACGCTTCAGCTTTCTTCAGTGCGTCTCGTCGGTGGGCCGCGGCGCTGTAGAGCGTCAGTCGCTGAGTGCGCGACACCGCTTTCTTCGGCCCCTTCACCGCGTCGTTGTCGGTCGCCTCGATGAAGTACTGAACCGTGGCGCCAGGGCGGAGGGAGAGCGCGCTCAAGCTCCACGCGTACTGCCCTCGGGTGGCGCGGCCCTCGTCGGGCTTGAGCGGCACGCGCTGTTCTTGGTGGCCATCGGCCCGGTACACGAGCGCCAGCGCGGAGAGGCCGAAGTCATCGACCGCGTCGTATTTCACGGTGACGGCCCGCGCCTCGGGGTCGAGCTCGAGCTCGTCGAGCGGCGCGGAGATGCGCACCTGGGGCGCGGTGTCAGGCTCGGCCACCACCGGCATGTCAGGGCCCTCGGCCACGACGCGACTCCCCTCGAGAAAGGCCACGTGTGAGGTGCCCGGGGCGTCGACCACGAAGCTGCCGGTCAGCTCGCGGCCCTTCACCCGGAGGGGCACCGACACCCCGTTCACCACCAGCGCGGCGGAGGACACGTCGCGGTCGGCGCGGGTGACGATGAGCAC
>JAEUJT010000334.1 GCA_016793525.1 Archangium sp.
CTGGTCTTTGCTCAACGAAACCTTCAGCGGGCGGAAAATGCGGCGCTGGTCGTAAGCGGTGACCGTCCATTCACCCGATGACAGCCCCGTGAAGACGAGCGCGCCGTTCGCGCCAGGTTTCGCCGCTTCCATGCGCTGATCGGCGTTCTTCGCAAAGACAGGCATTTTGATGGACTGGCCCGCTCGATCGCGAACGTCGACGGTGAGCGACAGCCCATGCGTCAACGACACCGTCACCGTGCGTGTGCTGCCGATGGGCGCCTGGTACGGAATGTAGTCGGCGTGCGTGACGTAGATTTTGTCGACGCTCGCTTCGACGTGGTCGAGCGTGAAGTGACCCTTCGCGTCGGTCTTGACCGCCCCGTGCGACTCCGAGAGCGCGAACTGTTTCGGGGTACCGTCGATTGCGTTGGAGCCGACGTCGACGAGCGCTCCAACGACCGGCTGTTTCGTTGCGCCGTCGATCACCTGCCCCGCGAGCGCGCCTCCGCGCGAAAGAACGATGTCGCCCAGCTCGTTGGGCCCATCGGGGTTTTTGAGCTCCACGGCGTGTTGCGCGAACCCGCGTGCATCAAAGACCAAACGTCGTCGTTCGTAGACGGGTACCCGAAAGCGGCCATCCTCCGCAGTGAAGGGACTGCTGTCGATTTTGAACTCGGCGAGCGGAGCACCCTGGTCATCGAGCACACGGCCCGCGGCGTAGGCACCTCCGCTCAAGAGAACGAGGAGCGCGGTGTCTCCGGCTTGAGCTGTCACTTCTGCTTTGGTTCCGTCGTTGCCGTGGGCAAGAACGGAGACTGACCCGGGTCGAACGTCAGTTACCGAGAAGGAGCCGTCGTGGGCCGTACGAGCCATGGCATGGAGGTCGGGTCCTTGCTGAACGCGGACGATGACATCCCTCGCCGGTGCCCCGTCAGCCCGTACGACGCGCCCCGCCAAGGAGAGCGCAGCCTTGAAGCGCAGCGTCACGGTCTCCTGCTGCCCGTCAGCGATGGTGAGCTCGGCGGTCGGCCCATCCATGCTCGCGCTGGATCCCATGCGACTCACGCGGTGGTTCGCCGTGAGCCTCCATTTCCCCGGAGGGACACCCTTCATCTCGAAATGGCCGTCGGCGTCGGTCCGCACCGAGTCGTAGTTGTTGGGCCGCATGGCCTGGGCACGGGTCCGCTCAGCGGGAGGCAGCACCCGCGAGACCTCCGCCGTCGAAGGCCCGCCGTCGGGCTCGAGGACCAGACCGCTGATGGTCGCTCCCGGTGACAGCACGAGCCTGACGTTGTCCGCGGGAGCGACGGATTCAACTTCCGCTCCAATGAAGCCGGGCAACGCGGCGGAGAGTCGCCACGAGCCGGGTTTGACGAACAAGGTGAAGACTCCGCCGTCGGCCGTGCGATCAGTCGTCTGTGGGCGTGAATAGTCCTCCTCGTTGTCCTCGGTTCGAGGGGCCGACGCAGTGACCGTTACGCCATCGAGAGACGTGCCCGCCGCGTCGACCACCACCCCCGCAATGGAAACCGCGCGAGTGAGCACGAAGCGCAGCTCCGTCGGCGTTTCACTGAGCGGCTCGCTCCGGTATTCGGGGTCGAGAAAGCCGCGGGCCGTCGCGTAGACCCGGTATTTCCCCGTCGCCAGCGGAGGCAAGGTGAACCGCCCCGCCGCGTCGGAGGTCGCTTGCGTCCACCCGTCGGTCCCTTCGGCGTCGCGGGTGACAAAGACCTTCGCCCCCTCGATGGGCCCCTGCTGGTCGTCGACCACCACGCCGGCCCACTGCACCGCGGGCCCCAGCTCGAGCGCGACGCCGGCCAAGTCGCGCGACGGCAGCACGTTGGCGGTGGTCGACCCTGCGGCGCCCTGGCTCGTCGCCGACACGGTGTATTCACCCGCGCGCAGGCGCTCGAAGTGGAACCGGCCTTTCTCATCTGACGTGGTCTTTCGCTTGCGGTGCTGCCCGTCGATCTTCACCAGCGCCCCCGCGAGTGGAGCGCCGTTTCGCGTCACCACCCCGGCCAATGCACGAGGCGTCGCGAGGGTGAGCTCGATCGGCTCGTCGTCGTCGGCGCGGACCTGGTGGTGATCTGGCAACAGACCCTCGGTCGCGGCCACGACCGAATACTGCCCCTTCGGCAGCGGGCCGAGGTGGAAGGTGCCCTTCGCGTCGGTCACCGCGTCGAAGAAGCGGCTCTGCGCGGCGAAGATGGCCGTCACCAGGCTGCCCGCGATGGGAGCCCCCGTCGTCCCCGCAACGGTCCCGGTGAGCGTGCGGCCGGCGGTGAGCAGCAGCTCGACCGGTGAACCGCCCGCCTTGACGTTGGTGTTCAGCGCGATGCCAGTCGGCGCGTCGGCCCACACCGCGAGCGGCTCGTCGATGAGCCCCGTGAGCACGAAGCGGCCCTCGGCGTCTGACGTCGCGCGCGCCAGCGGAGGCGCTTCTCCCGTTCGCGTGGCGACGAACTCCAACAGCTGCCCAGCCGCCTCGGGGCACCCACATTCGAGCAGCTTCAAACCGCAGTGGTTGTCGCACTGGCACGGCAGGTCGGAGAGCACCTCGGCGCCGTGCTGCGCGGTCGCGGTCACGATGGCCCCTGCCACAGGCCCTTTCGCGTCGCGAACGACGCCGGTGACCTCGAGCGCTCCTTTCGCTGGAGCGACCGTCGTCCAGCTCGACGGTTTTGGCTCGTGATGGACGTCGTGCGACTCAGCAGAATCGAGCGCGCTCGCCTGCACGTCGTCGTTGCCGCTCGTCGCCGCGTCGTCGGAGAGAAACCACCAGGTCGCCGCGACCATCAGCCCGAGCACCACCACCCCGCCTGCGACCCGTCTCCCGTTCATGTGCTCTCCCTTCGATGAACCGCGGAGTGTGCCAAACGGCACTGACACCCAACATGGGTCAAAATGTTCGCGGCAGTGGTCAGGCCCGGCACGGTGGGCCAAGGTCGCACCATGAGCTCAGATCAAGGCGCTCCGTCGCCGGTGGTGCCGCAGTTCGACAAGGCGGAGTTCTCGGCCGAGACGCCGGGCGCCATCGCGGAGACGGCGTGCGTCAATTGCAACCAGCCGTTCCCCGGCGCGTATTTCACGGTCAACGGCCGGCCGATATGCCCGAGGTGCAAGGCGGGGCTGGAGACCGCGTTCGCCGGCGGCTCTGGCGTCGCCCGTTTGGTGAAGGCGCCGCTCCTCGGCCTCGTCTTCGGCTTGGGCGGCACGGTGGTCTGGTATCTGGTCGAGCACGTGGCCAAGCTTCAAATCGGCCTCATCGCGATTCTCATCGGCTACCTGGTGGGACGCGGCGTGGCCACGGGCTCTGAGAACCGCGGCGGCGTGGTGTACCAAGTCATCGCCGGCGCGCTGACGTACCTGTGCATCTGCCTCGCCTGGGCGCCCGAGGTCGTGGAGGCGCTGGCGAATTCACCCGACGGTGGCACGCCGCTGCCGCTCCTGGTGCGTATTCCCATCGGCGTGGTGATGTCGCTCGGCGTGCCCTTCATGGGTCAGATTTCAGCCATCACGTTGCTCATCATCGCCTTCGGCATCTGGGAGGCCATTCGCCGCAACAAGAAGGTCGTTCTTCAGTTCGAAGGCCCGTTCCAGCTGGCCTCGCCCGCGGCACCACATGTCGGCGCCTGACGTCGGGCGCTGCGCGTCGTGTGGCGCGCAGCTGGGGCCCGGCTTGGTGGTGTGCCCCGCGTGTCACAGATTGGTACACGCCGAGAGACTCAACGTGCTGGCGGCCCAAGCGGCCACCGCGGAGAAGAGCGGTGACATGGGTGCGGCGCTGTCGGCCTGGCGCGGTGCGGCGGAGCTGCTCCCCAGGGGCTCGACTCAAGCGGCACAGGTCGACGCGCAGATCGACCGGCTGTCGCGCCTCGTCGATGGGCCGGGCGGCGCGCAGCCGGGGAAAAAGGGCAACGCCGCCGCAGCGACGGGCATCGGCGCAGTGGTGTTGATGGCCCTGAGCAAGGGAAAGTTCCTGCTCGCCGGTTTGACCAAGCTGCCGACGCTGTTGTCGATGTTCGTCGCCTTCGGCGCGTATTGGGCGCTGTGGGGCTGGCGCTTCGCGCTCGGGTTCGTGGTCAGCATCTACGTGCACGAGATGGGGCACGTCGCCGCGCTGCGCAGGTACGGCATCTCAGCCACCGCGCCGATGTTCATTCCCGGGCTCGGCGCCTTCGTGCGGCTCAACCAGCGGCCGGCGAATGCACGTGAAGATGCGACGGTGGGGCTCGCTGGCCCGGTGTGGGGCACTGGCGCGGCGTTGGTGTGTCTCGCGGTGGCGAAAGGCCTCGACGCTCCGCTCTGGTTGGCGCTGGCGCACGTGGGCGCGTGGATCAACCTGTTCAACCTGTTGCCGCTCTTCACGCTCGACGGGGGTCGCGCCTTCGTCGCTCTGAGCCGCGGCTTTCGCTTCATCGTCGCCGGGGTGCTGGCCGTCGGCTGGCTCGTCACCGGAGAGGGCATGTTGATGCTCATCGCCGGCGTCGCGACGTGGAGGGCCTTCAACCGCGACGCTCCGCAGCAGGGTGACGTACCGACGGTGGTGACCTATTCGGTGGTGGTGGCGCTGCTCTGCGGCGTGCTGCTGCTTTCGGCTGGCGCAGTGCCCGGCGCCTCGTAGCGGCGCGCGGAGAGCCGCCAGGTCGTAGGCTTCGGCCCAGGAAGAGGGGGCTCCACCGAGTCGAACGGTTCTTCGATGAGCTCGAAGGTGCCGTTGTCGAAGGGCGCCCCCGGAGCACGTCGCGCCGGCACCAGTCGTTCCCTTCGCCCTCGGGCCGCCAGGCTGCGCGCGCGGTAGTGGCAATACGGGTTGTTGCCGGGCCGGTCGAAAAACGCGTGTGCGGTAAAGGTGCAGCCGCCGAGGCAGGTGCTGGCGAAGGGGCACGTTCGACAGAAACCCCACAGATCATCCACCGTACGCCGGCGCGTGAGCTGCAGCTTCGGCGCATTGGCCCACATCTCAGCGAGCGGCTGCGTCGTCAGGTTGCCGCCGATGTACTGTGATTGGAGCGAGGGACAGCCTTTCACCGCGCCATTCGATTCAATGCCCATGACGTGTTGGCCCGCCTGGCAGCCTTGAAAGTGATCTCCGACATTGGCGTCAGGAGAGCGCAGCAGCGCCTCTTCGGGCCCGAAATAGCCGAGGTTGTTTCCTGGCTGCAGCGAGATGTGCGCGTCGTCCCAGAGCCTGCGCTTCAGCGCGGCAATGCGCGGCATCAGCTCGAGCAGGTCCCACGGCTGGAGCAACATCGCTGCGCGATCGGCGGCGCGGCCCAGCGGTGCGGTGAGTTGCACCTGCCACGCCGAGATGCCCAGCGCGACGAGGTGCTCGGCCAGCGGCTCGAGGTCGCCTTGATTGAAGCGGTTGAGGTTGATGTTCGAGGCGGTGCGAATGCCCGCGGCAGTGAGTGCCCGCAGCGCCGCCGTCGCCGCCGCGAAACTGCCCTTCGACGCCCGCATCGCATCGTGGGTGGCCTCGAGGCCGTCGATGCTGACTGAGACCGTGTGCAACCCAGCCTCGGCCATGTCCCTTGCCAGCGCAGGGGTGATGTTGCGCCCGCCGGTCGTCATCGAGGGGCGAACGCCGTGCGCGCGCAGGGCGCGAATGACGTCGAGAAAGCCCGGGTGCAGGTAGGCCTCTCCCCCGATGAGCACACACTCGAAGGTGCCCAGCGCTGCGAGCTGCTTCACGACCTCGAGCGCCTGGTCGGTCGACAGCTCGGTCGAGCGCGCCGAACCCGCCCGCGAGCCGCAGTGCGTGCAGTGCTGGTCGCAGCGCAACGTCAGCTCCCACACCACGTAGCGGGGCTGTGGCTTCTGGAGCACGTTGAACCGGCGAAACAGCTCGTCGCGTGAGCCGGTCATCACGGGCCAGCGTCGGCGTCGGTGAGGCCTCCGTCGGCGCCTGGGCCCGCGCCTCCGTCGACGCCCCCGGCGGTGCCGTCGCAGATGGCGCGAATGTGGTTCGGGAGCGTGGGTGTGGCGCAGTCGTAGCGCTGCCCGCATTCGTCAGTCGCGGCGGTTCGGCCCCCGTCGGGGAGCGTGATGATGGTCAGCGCGCAGGGCGAGCCGTAGCAGGCC
>JAEUJT010000005.1 GCA_016793525.1 Archangium sp.
CCGACGAAGACGAGGTGCGCGAGGCTGCGGAGCGCGGTCGCCCGGGTACGCTGCGACGTCGGGCTGGCGGGTGACGAGGAGCGCACGGAGCCGCGAGATCAGGGCTCGGTGCGCGTGTGGGCCGGAGACGGCAGCGTCTCTTCGGCGTCGGTGGTCAGTGAAATCGGCTTGGCGCCGACCGCATGAAAGCCGCCGTCGACGTGAACGATTTCTCCCGTGGTGGCGGGCATCCAGTCGGACAACAGCGCGCACACCGTCTTCGCCACCGCGTCGGTCGAGCCTTCTCCGCGTGCGTCCCACCCGAGCGGCGCTTGCTGGCCCCAGGAGTTCTCGAGGTGCTTGAACCCGGGAATGCCCTTGGCGGCCATGGTGGCGATGGGCCCGGCGGCGACGGCGTTGACGCGAATTTTCTTCGGCCCCAGGTCGCGCGCGAGGTACCGCACCGTCGCCTCGAGGCCCGCCTTGCACACGCCCATCCAGTCGTAGAGCGGCCAGGCCTGGGTGGAATTGTCGAAGTCCAACGTCACGATGCTGCCGCCGTCGACGAAGAGCGGCGCGAGCGAGGCAGACAGCTCCTTGAGCGAAAAGGTCGAGATGCGAAAGGCCTGCTGCACGGCTTCCCACGGAGTGGTGAGAAAGCGGCCTCCGAGCGCTTCTTCAGGCGCGTAGGCCACCGCGTGGAGAATGCCGTCGAGCCGCCCCCAGCGCTGCTTCAGGGTGTCGTGGAGCGCGGTGAAGTGCGCGGAGTTGGTGACATCGAGCTCGAGCACGTCGGGCTTTGGCTCGAGGCGGCGCGCGGTGCGCTGGGTGAGCGACATCGGCCGGCCAAAGCTCGTCAACACCACCTCGGCACCTTGCTGCAGCGCCTGCTGGGCCACGGAGAACGCAATTGACTGGTGCGTCAGAACGCCGGTGACGAGCAGCTTCTTTCCCTGGAGGAGCATGCCGCGGCGTCTAGCACGCGAGGCACGGCGGCAACTTCGTCATCGTCGACCGCGTGGTGCCTTCGCGCGTGTGACCCTCGCGTCAGGCGAAGTCAGACTTGATGTGCGCCGTCTGGAACATGCCCTTGAGGCCGACCTTGTCGACCGACTTGATGTACGCCTCCTTCGGGTCGACGAGCTTCTTCTGCACCAAAGCGAGCAGGGAGTCGTTCATCGTCATCATTCCCTGGGTCTTCGCGGTCTGCATGATGCTGGGCAGCTGGAACGTCTTGCCTTCACGAATGAGTGAGCTCACCGCGCCGGTGCCGAGCAGCACCTCGTGCGCCGCGACGCGGCCGCCGCCGATCTTCCGGCAGAGCACCTGCGAGATGACGCCCTTCAAGCTCTCCGAGAGCATCACCCGCACCTGCGCCTGACGGTCTGGAGGGAACTGGTCGATGATGCGGTCGACCGTCGACATCGCCGTCGTCGTATGGAGCGTGCCGAACACCAAGTGCCCGGTCTCGGCGGTCTCAATCGCAATAGCGATGGTCTCCAGGTCGCGCATCTCACCGACCAGCACGATGTCGGGGTCTTCACGCAGCGCCGCGCGGAGGGCGTTCTTGAACGAGTCGGTGTGCTGCCCCACCTCGCGCTGGTTCACCAGGCACTTGATGTTGGGGTGAACGAACTCGACCGGGTCTTCGATGGTGATGATGTGGTCGCTGCGGTTCTTGTTGATGTAGTCGATGAGCGACGCAAGCGTGGTCGACTTGCCCGAGCCCGTCGGCCCCGTCACCACCACCAGGCCTTTGCTCAAGAAGCACAGGTCGAGCATCGCCTTGCTCAGCCCCAGCGTCTCCGCGGGAATGATGTCGATGGGGATCTGCCGCATCACCGCGCCCACGCCCCGGCGATCGCGGAAAACGTTCACGCGGAACCGCGCCAGCCCCGGCACCTCGTAGGCGAAGTCGGCGTCGTTTTTCTCTTTGAAATCGGTGCGCGCCTTGGCGGTGAAGACCGGCTCCATCAGCTGGAGCACGTCGTCTGACGACATCACCGGCCGCCCAGTCATGAAGGTGATTTCGCCGTGGACGCGCATCACCGGGTTCACGCCCGTCGAGAGATGCAGGTCCGACGCGCTCCGGCCGATCATGTCGCGCAGCAGCTCGTCGATGGGGTTGTCGCCGCCCACCACCAGCTTCGGGTTCGCCGCGGTGCGGGGCGCTTCGGAATCGTGCTGCTCCACACCGCCACCGAGCCCGAAGTCGATGCCTGGGTTCGAGTCGTTCTTCGCCGCCGCGGGGGGCGGTGACTTCGTCGCCGTGGGAGGCGGGCTCGTACGGCCGGGCTTGAACGCCGGCATCACCGCACCTGACGCCGAAGCCGATGGCGCAGACGCCGTCGGTGCCTTCGGGGCCGGGCCAGGTGGAATGGTCGTCGGTTTCGCCGGAGGCGGGCTGGCCTGCTTCGGAGGCGGCGTGAAGGCGGGCGACGAGCCGGTCGAGCTCTTCGGCGTGCCCGCGCGCACCGGCTTTACCGTCAGCGCGTAGCTGTCTCCGCTCGAGGTCACCGAGACCTCGTACGAGCGCCCCAGGTGCTCGACCTTCGAGCTCTGCGCGTGCATGGCGACGGCCGACAGCGCCTCGGGCGACAGCACCTCGCGCACCGTGGCGTCGATGGACTTGGCGGAGATCGGCTCACGGCCGATGTCGCGCTTCCCCCCACCGGCCTGGGTGATGGAGACCTTCTCGCCGGGCGTCAGGCGCAACTCGTCGGCGTTGGCTTGAACGATGGCTTCGAGGAACGGAGTAATGCGGGCCACGGGGCCTCAAATCAGAGCGTGAAGAGAAACAGCTGAAGCTCCCCCCGAGGAACAACTTTACGCGGCGCGCGCGGCGCCTTCGACCACCGTCACCGGAATGTCGCGGGTCGCGTCGTCACCGATGCGCTTGAACATCAACGCCAGCGCCGGGTTGCCGATGGCGAACGGGCCCTTGAACTCGAGCTTCGCGGCGTACGTCAGGCGCGTGCCCCGACCCTCGGGCGCGAAGGTGATGCGGTCTTCGTAGCGAAACACCGGCGTCTCGCCCGCGAGCACGAACTCGCTCGGAGGCGTGTAGGTCACCACGTCGTACGGCAGCGGCATGGCCAGCAGCGGCTCGAGAATCGGGCTCAGAATGCCGGGCACCAGGTATTTGGGCACCGCGCCGCCGCGCAGCACGAAGCGGGTGCCGAGGCCGATGGGCCCGTCGGTCACCTTGTCGGCGCGAAAGGTGCGCGGGTCCCACTTCTGCGCGTTGCGAAAGTCGCTGACGAACGCGAACGTCTCCTCGACCGGGCGGGGAATGAAGAGGCTTCGTTCGTAGGTGGGCATATCGGTGTTCCTCGTGGCCAGAAAGCGCGCGTCAAAATAGGGGTGCGACCTACCTCGCGCAAGCGTCGCGGTGTCATCGAGTTGTGCGTTGCGAGGCGGTATTCAGGTTGCTAGTCCGCTCGCTATGAATTCTCTCCGCGTCGAAGTGGGACAACAGGCACCTCCGGCCGGCGGCTACTCCATCGAGCGTTTTGAGGGGTACCTCGACGAGATCGGCGGGCGCATCGAGCGGCTCAAGGCCACCAGCCCCCACGAGGCCGTGTTCGAAATCACCTACCTCACGTTCTCGAAGCAGGTGCTCTCGGCGCTCAAGGCGCGGCGGTTCGAAGACATGGCGTGGGCCACCGACATGGCCTGCCGCTTCATCGAGGTCTACAAGCAGCAGACCGAGCTGTGGAAGGCGCGCGACCCCCGCCTGTGCCGCAGCTGGCGCGTGGCCTTCGAGGCGATGGAAGAGGGCCGCATCAACGTCATTCAGGCCATGCTCTTGGGCATCAACGCCCACATCAACTACGACCTGGCCTTCGTCAGCCTCGGCGCCTGCCGCTACGCCGGAGACCTCGCCAACCTCGAGAACGCCGCCGAACGCTCGCTGTCGTCAGCGCGCTCCGGTGTGCCCACGGTGCGGTACCGCGACTTTCTCGTCATCAACCAGCTCGAGTGGGAAGCCATCGAAGAGATTCAAGACGTGGTGTTGAAGGACTACAGCAGCTTCCTCTACTGGGGGAACCGGCTGTCGGGCCGCGGCACGCGCTTCTTGGGGCAGCGCATGCTGATGGAGATGCGCGACTCGTCTTGGTACCAGACCACGCTGCTCATTCACGCCCGCGAAGGTGAAGAGCGCGCGCTCGTCTCGCGCCTCATCGACTCGTACGCGGCCGGCATGGCCGATCTCATCGGCTCGCTCACCTACCGCCCCGACCACGTGCTCGGCAGCGCCCTGGGGTGGATGCGCCGCGGCGAGCGAATCGACCCCGAACTGCAGGCGGGCATCGTCGACCTGGCCATCAACAACCCGGTCATCGCCGAGCTGGCGGTGCGCGAGCTCGCGTTCGGCGGCGCCGACCCGGTGGCCATCATGCAGACCTTCATGGCGCGCGGGCAGCCGCGCTTGGCCGGTGTCTTCGGTCGGTGGGCGCTGAAGAACTCTCCGTGGCGTCAGAAGCAGCGGTTGGCGCGCTTCTTCGGGGCGGGCTCTGCCTCGGCGGTGACCGCGGCCGACGCGACGCTCGAGGTCGGCGAGCCGGTGAGCAGCTTCCCCGAGGGCGCCGTCATCGACGGGCTCCGCAAGCAGTGGACCGAAGCGCTGGAGACCAGCTACGGCTGCCTCGAGCTCCCTGAAGTCGCCTCGCAGCCAACCTTGAGCCAGGCGCTGGCGGGCCACGTCAAGGCCACGCGCGCGCGGCTGGCCAAGCTCGAGAGCGGCCGCCCGGTGCCCGTGTCGGGCCGCTCGATGTCGTTCGCCGACGCCAAGACCTACCTCGCCAACCACAGCGACCGCTGGGTGCGCACCTGCGCCCTCGCCATTCCCGCCTTCCGCCCCGCCGGAACCACCACTGGAGAAGCCATGGCCTCACTCGTTGAACGCGTGCTGTTCCTCAAAGAGACGCAAGTCTTCATGGAAGTCGACATCTCGGTGCTGATGCACGTGGCCGAGAACCTCGAGGCGAAGACGTTCAACGCCGGCGTCGAGCTGCTCAAGGCCGGCGAAAAGAGCGGCGGCCTGTACCTCATCACCGACGGCAAGCTCGAGGTCTCGCAGAAGCGCGACGGCCGCCGCATCGGCATCACCACCCTCGGTCCCCGCGACTCGGTGGGCGAGCTCTCGGTGCTCAACGACACCTCGGCCACCGCCGACTGCACCGCGCTCACGCCGGTGAAGGCGTTTTTCCTCTCCGGCAGCGTGCTGTCGAACCTGCTCCACGAGCACCCGCGCCTGTCCATCGGCCTGATGCGCATGCTCAGCCACCGCCTCATGTCGACGACCCAGCGGGTGCAGCAGAACGTCGCGTCGGCGTAAGCGCCGAGCCGGTTACACGCGGGTGTCGCCGGTCGGCGTCAACCCGCTCATCTGGTCGAAGATGGAGGTGCGGATCAGCCGCTCCTTCATCACCCGGGCGACCGCCTGTTCTGCTTCGGGGGTGGAGAGCACCGTCGCTTTGAACGCCTCCGCCGACAGGCTCATCGTCAAGACGGGCCCCACCGTGCGCACGCTCGCCGTGGCAACGCCGTCGCTGAGCACCGAGATTTCGCCGAACAGGTCACCTTCGCGCAGGTCGGGGTAGCGCTCGCCGCTGTGGTGTGTGGCGGCGCACACGCCGCGCAGCAGCATGTGCACGGCCTCCACCGGGTGCGACTCCGAGATGACGAGGTGCCCGTCGCCGAAGGTGCACGGCTTGAACTG
>JAEUJT010000011.1 GCA_016793525.1 Archangium sp.
ACCGCGACCTGCCTCACCGCTGATGGCGGCGTCGGTTCGCGAAGCGACGCGGGCGTCTGTCACCCATAACTCAGAAGCGAACGCCCCCGTCTGCCGCGGCGGGAATGCGCAGCGGGAGCGCGGCGCCCGAGCCTTGGTACAGCAGCTCGTACATGCGCGTGTCGGCCACGACCTGCTTCACGTAGGCCCGCGTCTCGCGGAAGGGAATCTCTTCGATCCACTCGTCGAGCTGGAGCTGGCCGCGCGACGTCACCCAGCGCTCCACCGCCTTCGGGCCGGCGTTGTAGGCCGCCGCGCTCACCGCCACGTGCCCGAAGCGTCGCTGCAGCGCCGCGATGTACCAGGCGCCGAACCGCACGTTGACCGAAGGAATGGAGAGCGAGTCGGCGGGCGGAGGCGGCTCTCCCAACGCAGTCGCGACCTCACGCGCCGTCGGGGGAATGAGCTGCAACAGCCCGCGCGCGTCGGCTCCGCTCGTCACGTCGGGGCGAAAGCCGCTCTCGCGACGCATCAGCGCCCACACCAGGGCGGAAGACACGTCGAAGCGGCGGGCATGCGTCTCGACCTCGGCTTGGTACGCGCGCGGGTAGAGCAGCGCCAGCGCGTCGGGGTTCTTCTGGGCATACGCCGCGGCCCAGAGGTATTTGGCGGCGAGCGCGTGCGCCGCGCCATGGGCTTCGATCGCGGCCAGCCCCTGCGCCATCGCCAGCGCGTCGACGGAGGAGACACCGTACGTCGCCGCGGTGACCGCCTCGGCAGCGTCGCGGAACAGCCCGGTGCGGGCCAACTCGTGTGCGAGCGTCAGCGAAACGGGCACCTGCCTCGGCGCGCGTTCGAGCGGCAGGGCGTTGAACGGGTGGGCGACCGGCGCCCCCAACTCGGCCAACCGGAGCCTCGCGAGCTCTCCATAGAGCGACGCGGGCCAGGTGGAGGCCACCGCCCGGTACTCCGCCCCGACGTCGACCGCCTCCTCGCGCGGCTGGCCGGCTGAACGCCCCGCACGACCGGCGCCATCGTCCCGAGGAGGGGCCTCGAGTTGGGGGACGGCACCGCGCGCGCCTCTCTGCCCCGCCCGCGCAACCCAGTACGACGCCTGCGGCACGAGTGCCGATGAAGGGAAGTCGAGCACCAGCGAGCTCCACACGGCCCGCGCTTCGGGCTCGCGACGGAGGCGCCACAGCGCATAGCCACGGAACCACCGCGCTTCATCGGCCCGCTTGGCGCGGGGACGTTCGTTCTCGAATTGCGCCAAGGCGGGTACGGCGCCCGCGTCGTCGCTCTCGTTGAAGAACAACCACGCCGCCAGATACGCCGCTTCGTCGGCTTCGAGACGCGCCGGGAACCGCGCCGCCAACCCGCGAAAGATCGCGCGTGCATCGGCGTTTGCCCCGCGTTTCATCAAGAGCTTTCCGTGGAGCAGCTGGGCCTCCGCGGACATCGGAGCGGGTCCTTCGGCGGCGCGGGTGAACGCCTCCGTGGCGCGTGCGTCGTCACCTTTCGCTGACCAGACCTGGCCCCGGAGGAGGTTCGCGCGCGCCCGGAGGGAGGCTTCGTTCAGCTGCAGCTCCGCGACCTCTTTCAAGGCTCGCTCCAGCGCGCCGCCCTGCATCAGATGCTCGGCTCGGGACACGCGCTGGTCAGCAGTGAAGGACGCACCCTCCAACCGCTGCGCCGCTCGATCCGCGTGCGGGTGCGCTGGAAACGCCAGGTACAGCCGCTGCCAATCCGCTCTCGCGCCCGCGGCGTCGCCGGTGGCTTCGAATGCCAGTGCTCGGGTGAGCAGCTCTTCAGGGCCAGGCGCGCCTCCGCGTACCGCGGCCAGCGTTCGCGCTGGTTGACCCGCCTCGAGCCACAGCTCGGCCAGCCGGCGATCGATTCTGATCCGCAGCCATGGTGGCGCCCCGGTGCGCGCGCGTTCGAGGGTCTTCATCGCCGCGGTGAGATCTCCCGACCACGCTTCGGCTTCACCGAGATACCACCCGTGAAAGGGCTTCAGCGACGCGGGGGCTGGAACGGCGCGAAGCTGGCGCACGGCGGCGGGCGCGTCTCCGCTCGACAGCGCCACCAACCCGCTGAGGAGTGAGAGCTGCCCGCGGCGCTGGCAGCGGTGCGACTCACATTCCGCCAGCTCCCGCTCCACGATCGCCGAGACGTCGTCGCGTTGGGCGCGCAGCGCGTCGAGAAGGGCAGCTGATTGCGCCGATGCGATCGACGAGCTCACAATTGCAGTGACAGCGCACAACAAAACGAGGGGTGGTGGGTTTGACATTGATCAACGTTCCGCCGTATTGACGCCCCGCCTCGTGAGCGTGGTCGCTGAGGGCTTTTTCCACGGGGGATTTACCAACCAGGGAGGCCGAATCAGATGAAGCCGTGTCCGACCGAACTGTCCCAGAGCATCAACCCGGAAGCCGGGCCGAAGCGCTTGGGCGTCGAAGAGCACCGTAACCTCAATTGTTCCCACTACGACAACTGCCTCGATGAGGCTGTCCGTCGCGGGTGGCAGAGCTTCACCTGCATCAAGTGCCCGTTGTACGCGCTCCCGTCGGGGCCGCAAATGGGCATCGAAGGCTTCGCGACGCAGCGTCGCGCTGTCTGACATACGAGAATCGTTTGGAGTGAGGCGCCTCCCCCGGTTTGAGCCGCGGGAGGCGTCAGCGTTTCTGGGCTGCGTTCACGCCGGGCAGCGCAGCTTACGCAGCGCGGCGAAGCACCACGACGCCGCGGCGGAGGAGATCTTTCATCGTCTCCTCGATGTCGACGGGTGAGGCGTCGAGCCGGGCGATGACCTCGCGAGGCGGCAATCGTTCTTCACAGATCAGCCGCGCAGGCTCGAGGTACTGCTTCGGGCCGACCTGGCGGTAGACCGAGTAGAGCTCTTGGTTCACCTCGAGCTGCGTCGCCGAGACGAGCAGGTTCTCTCGTACCCGTCGCTCGTTCTCGTTCAACGTGGCGCAGGCGCGCTCGAGCAACACCTCGGTGCTGAGGAACAACGTCTGCGTCACCCCCGGTTGCGCACCCGGGAGCCAGGCGCCTTCGGCCGCCCGCGATGCGATGAAGGCGTTGAAGGCCCGTTCGCCCTCGGCGCGGTACTTCCCGGCGATGGCGGAGGCCGCGATGCAGGTGCCACCGTTGATGATCAACGTGTAGCTCGCCCAGCCGTCTTTCACGTCGAGCCGGCCGCTCAGGTACCGCACCGCGAGTTGGCGCAGCGTCCACTGGGGGCCGACGGAGGCGATGGCGAAGTCGGTGGCCTGCCCTGACATCAGCGACGCCAACACCGTCTGCCGCGGCTCGAGCATCTTCTTCGCTTGGGTGATCAGGGCGTCGAGCCGGGTGCCCTTCGACAGGTATGCCTGCGCGCCGGCGTTCAACGCGCGCAGCGACTCGCGGTAGTCGTCGTGCGCGGAGATGAAGGCGATGGGCAGCTCGCGGGTGCGAAAGTCTTCGCGCAGCACGCGCAACATGCCCCAGCCGTCGAGGTGCGGCATGTTGAGATCGGCGAACACCAAGTCGAACTCTCGCTGCAGCGCGATGTCGGCGCCCTGCTGCCCATCGCTGGCTGTCGTGACGTTGAAGCCGTGCTTCGAGAACAACGTCGAGAACATGCGCAGCAGCGACTCGTCGTCGTCGACCAGCAGCAGGCGAACCTGGTTGCCGGGAACCGGCTCGGCGTCGTGCACGGGTGCGGGCGGAGGCGGGGCGGTGGGGGAGACCTCGAAGCTCTGCGTCTCGTCGTCGGGGCCGACCTCGGCGCCGGTGAGAATCTCTTCTGCCTCGTCGCTGTCGCCGACGTTGATCACCACGCCCGCGCCGTCGCCGCTCTGGCCCGCGACCTCGGTGAAGGCCCAGGTGGCTTTGGGGAGCGCCAGCATGTGCTTCAGCGCGTCGGGGCCCGCGGCGCCGAGGAACGCCGCTCGCTGGAGCTTGCCGAGCACGAAGCTCGCCTTGGCCTCGTTCGGAGTGCGCGCGTTGAGCGTCACGACCCCTGAGCGGCGGGTGCGGCGAATGTGATCGATCAGGCGCTGCAGCGTTTTGGAATCTCCGGTGCCCGACACCGTGCCCGGCCGCGACGACAGATCTTCCCACAGCATCTTGGTGGGCTGAATGTGCGCTTCGGTGAAGGGCGGGGCGATCACCGCCACCACACCAGTGCGCAACCCGCTCACGAACGGCGCGTCGCTCAAATCGTTCGACACACACACGATGGGGAGGCCCGAGGTCGCGGCGTCGGTGGACACCTTGTCGAGCACCTGGATCACGAAGTCGGACGCCATGTCGCCGAAGACGATCAAGAGATCGGGCTTGAGCTGGCGAATGCCGCCGCCCACTTTTCGACGATCGGTGACGAACCGGTAAAACACGCCCTGCTGATTGAAAGCCTGAGCGATGCCCCCCTGGGCCGGTCGGTCTTCGTCGATGCCGAGAATGACGGGCTTCGGCGCGGTCATGAGACCACTTTCAAAGCACGGACTGACGCCCAACACGAGCATTCTCCACTGGGGCTGGAGCACCTCAGTGGGCGTAGACCACCACCACCAGGCTCCGGCCCGACGGGCCTTTCGCGACCCCCACGCCCACCAGGGTGTTGCGCGCGTTGGTGAGGTTCTTCGAAGCGGGCACCGCGGAGGCCACGTCGGCCACGTACACATCGACCGAGGTCGACGCGACGTCGGGCAGCGCGGCGAAGACCCGATCATGCACCTTCGGGACGCCCGGGAGCTCCACTTTGGGCATGTTCTGGGCCACGGCCGCCTCGGCGTGTGAGGTCGCAATGACCTCGAGGGCTGGAGCGACCGCGAGCGGCTTGAGCTTGCGCTGGGCGCGCTGGGCGTTGATCGCGGCGTAGGTCGCGTTGATCGGGTTGCCGTCGATGGGCGCCGTCGGCGTGGCCAACACCTCGACGAGCACGATGGTGCCATCGGAGCGCTCGACCACCCCCACCCCCAACGCCGTGTAGCCGGGCGTCATCAGGTTCTTGCGGTGCCCCGGGCTGTGCTCGATGCCGAAGTGGGCCGCGAGTGGGCCCGACGACGCACCCAGATTTTCACCGGCCGCGCTGTAGTCGTATTTCGCGTCGACGAGGCGCTGTTTGAGATCGCTGCCGTCGGGGGCGACGTGGGCGAAGAAGCCGTCGTCGGTCATCCGCTGCGCGTAGCGTTGGGCGAT
>JAEUJT010000022.1 GCA_016793525.1 Archangium sp.
CCTCACTCGACACGCCGAGGGCTCCGATGACCACCTCTTCGACGACCTCGTTCAGGTTCTGGTTGCAGATGCTGCCTGTGCTGCCGCCGGTCTGGTTGGCCAACGAGATGTACTGCCGGCCCGCCTCAGCCTGCGCGTAGCCGACCTTGATGCAGCCCGCTGGGAGCGGCCCGACGATGGCGAACGCCACCGCGTTTTCGGCGCGGTATTCGTCGACGTAGGTGCTCATCGGCTGAATCGCCTTGTTGTCTTCGTCGCTGAAGAAGATGACCACCAGGCCCGCACCTTCGCGAATTCGGAAGGCCTCGGGCGTCGACGCCAGGCGCGCCCGGCGAATGGCTCGGAGCCCGAACTCGATGCCCATCTCGTTCACGTTGCCCTCGAGGCCCACGTCGACGGCGTTCTGGAACGGCACCAGCTGGTTGGTGAAGCCGGCCCCGCGCGGAATATCGCTGTCGGTGGTCACCACCGCGATGCGGAAGTCGAGGCCCGATCGCTGGAACGCTTCGAACAGCCCGGTGGCCGCCGCCTGCAGCGACTGCTGCTGCCGCAACATGCTCAGCGTGTTGTCGATGACGAAGAGGAAGTCGGTCTTCAGTATGGGCGCCGACGACTTCACGCACTCGTAGCCCAGGTCGCGGTCGGGGTTGGTGCCCGACAGGTGCGAGCCGTTGGTCAGGTCGGTGAGCGCCGGGAGGTTCTGTCGGTACTTCGACTCCGGCGTCACCGCGGCGCCGATGAACAACTGCGTCGGTGTCACTCGGAAGAAGAGCGACACGGCCATTTCGGCGGTGGGGCTCGCCGTGGCGCTCGCGGGCAACGTGCCCAGGGCCGACGGCGCGAGACCCGAGAGACTCGAGAGCAGCCGGTTTCGCACCGAGAAGGCGTTGGTTGGGGTACCGAAGATGAGCGCCTGCGCGGTGCTGAAGTTCTTCAGGCCGCGATCGCCTTCGAACACTTTGTTGTACCGCTCGGTGCGTTCACGCACGAGCGGCGAGCCCTGGAGGCCATCGAGCGCGGCGACCTCGCGAGCAGCGAGCGCGTCGAGCGTCGCTGGGTCGTTCGGGTCGACGCCCGCCGGAAGCTCCTTCGCCAGCACCAACGCCGCGACCTCGGCCGTGTCGTCGTCGAGGAGCACCGCCTGCGCGAGCTCGTGCGAGACGACCGCATACCGGCGGCTGTGGGCGAGCACCACCGTCGACCCGGGCACGGGCACCACCAGGTGCTCGACTGGGCCCAACCCTGGGCACGCCCAGTTCGGCACCGGCGGAACGAAGGGGCCGCCGTCGACACCGCCGTCGGTCGTGCCGGCGTCGACTCCGCCGTCGACCTCGATCCCTCCGTCGATGACCGTCGGGCCCGGCGTGGTGAGCTCCGACGTGCAGGCCGTGAAGACCGCTCCGGCCGCCACCACCCCGAGCACCGCCGACGCGCGCCGGCGGCTCCGACGCAGTGCCACCACCACCAAGGCTGCCATCGCCAACGTCGCCGCGCCGTCGCTGCTGTTGCAGCCACAGCCGGTCGTGACCACGGGCCGCGGCTTCGGCTGCATCATGCCGCCGTCGGGCAACATCACCATGCCGGCGTCGTTCATCATCATCATGCCGGCGTCTTCACCTCCGTCGACGCCAGCGTCTTCGATGAAGCCACCGTCGGCCGTGGTGCACACCCGCAGGCCCGTCGCCGGGTCGAGGTCGAGCATGCCGTCGCAGTCGTTGTCTTTGCCGTCGCAGACCTCTGCAGCGCCGCGGAAGATGACGCGGTCGGCGTCGTTGCAGTCGCCGTCGCAGTTGGTCTGGCCGTCGCCGTCGGCGTCGAAGCACACCGAGCACAGGTTGAAGACGCCGGCCGCGGAGTCGACGTACCCGTCGCAGTTGTTGTCGACGCGGTCACACACCTCGCGCGAGTGCGGGGTGATGGCCGGGTCGCCGTCGTTGCAGTCACCGCAGATGGGCGTGAAGCCGTCGCCGTCTTGATCGTCGGCACCTTCGTCGGCGATGCCGTTGCAGTTGTCGTCGACCGTGTTGCCCGGGAGCTCGATCTTCCCGGGGTTCACGTTGGGGTTCATGTCGTTGCAGTCACCGAAGCAGCTGACGTAGCGGTCTCCGTCTTGGTCGAAGCCTTCGTCGAACTGGCCGTTGCAGTCGTTGTCTTGCCCGTCGCAGACCTCCATCGCCGCCGAAATGGGCCCCGCCGCCGCGTGCACCGCGGTGTTGAAGTCGTTGCAGTCGTTCTGGCAGGTGCTGACGCCGTCGCCGTCGTTGTCGGTGTCTTCATCGACGCGGCCGTCGCAGTTGTCGTCTTTCTGGTTCCCGCATACCTCGCTGCGCAGCGGGCTCGACGACACGTCGTTGTCGTCGCAGTCGCCTGAGCACGTCGAGACGAAGTCACCGTCGCTGTCGAAGCCCTCGTCGACTTGGTTGTTGCAGTTGTTGTCGAAGCCGTCGCAGCGCTCGATGGCGCCCGGGTTCACGTCGAGAAGCTTGTCGTCGCAGTCGCCATGGCCGGTGGTGAAGCCGTCGCCATCTTCGTCGACGTCTTCGTCGAGCGCGCCGTCGCAGTCGTTGTCGACGCCATCACCGACGACCTCCGTGCGGCGTGGGCTGACGGCGCCACCGGTGCCCGGGTTGTCGTCGCAGTCACCTTCGCAATTGGTGACGCCGTCGCGATCGAAATCGTGGCAGGGGGCGCCCAGGCAGACATCACCTTCATCAGACACGCCGTTGCAGTTGTTGTCTTTGCAGTCGCAAATCTCGGCGCCGCCATCGCGCAGGAAGCGGTCGTTGTCATTGCAGTCGCCAGCGCACGTCGTCTGGCCGTCGCCGTCGAGGTCGAAGCCGTCGTCGATGATGCCGTCGCAGTCGTCGTCGACGCCATTGCAGATCGACTCCGGGTCATTCACGCCGCCGTCGGAGAAGGCTGGCACACCACCGTCGGGCAGCGCCCTGGGCGTCTGTTCGCCGATGCAAGCGCCGGTGCCCATGCCGTTCTGGCAGCTCTGGGTCCCGTCGACGCAAATGCCGAGGCGGCGCGTGTTGGCGGGCCCGGAGTAGCAGCCGGTCTGGGTGCCGTCGGTGACGCTGTCGCAGTTGTTGTCTTTGCCGTCGCAGAGCTCGAGCGCTCCCGGCTTGATGGTGTCGTCGTTGTCGTCACAGTCGCAGTTCGCCGCTGCGGTGCTGGTGCAGAGCGCGCACGATTTGAAGCCGTCCATGTCGACGTCGAAGGTGCCGTTGTCGACGGTGCCGTTGCAGTCGTCGTCGACGCCGTTGCACGTCTCCCCCTGCGGCAGGGTGACACCCGTGCACACGCCCCACGCGCCAGCCGCGGAGCACGTCTGGATACCGGCCACGCACGCGCCTTTGGGCGTGCACTGCGCACCAGGGCAGGTGTTGAGGTAGGTGATGGGCGGCGGGATGGTGCCGTCTTCGGCTGAGAAGCAGCGCCGCGTTGGCACGTCGTTGAGCAGGCCGTTGCAGTTGCTGTCGACCGTGTCGCACACCTCGACCGCGCCAGGCTTGATGTTCGGGTCGTTGTCGTTGCAGTCGCAGTTCACCGGGTTGCCGCACAGCGCGCACGACACGAAGCCATCGTTGTCTTGGTCGAAGCCGTCGTCCGCGCGACCGTCGCAGTCGTCGTCGAACGTGTTGCAGAGCGTCTCTGGGAGGCTCGGCATGTTCGTCGGCACCTTCTCGCCTACGCACGCCCCGTACACGTCAATGCCCGCGCCTGAACACTCCTGGGTACCCGCGACACACGTGCCCACGCCCTGGGTGCCCGAAGGGCCGGAATAGCAGTTGCGCGAAATCTTGCCGTTGGGCCCAGCGCCTTCATCGACGACGTTGTTGCAGTTGTTGTCGAGGCCGTCGCACGACTCCTGGAGGCCCGGACGCACCCGGTTGCCCCCGTCGGGGCTGTCGTTGCAGTCGCAGAGGCCCGGGGCGAGCGCGCCGCACGAGCCGCAGGCCAGCACTCCGTCTCCGTCGAGGTTGACGCCCAACCCGTCGTCAGCCGTGCCGTCGCAGTCTTCGTCCAAGCCGTTGCACGCCAGCTCGGGACCAGACGGCGGCGTCACCGAAGGCAAGGTCTGGCCCGTGCACGCCAAGAACGCGCCCGCGCCGTCGCAGATCTGCGAACCGGCCACGCAGATGCCGAAGGGCAGACAGATGCCGCCGTCTCGGCAGGTGCCGGCGTAGGTCCCCGTCGGGCCGTCGAAGCAGATGCGGCGAATGGGGCCGCCGTCGGCCTGCACGTCGAAGATACCGTTGCAGTCGTCGTCTTCGTTGTTGCAGGTCTCGACGATGGGGCCGTTGGTGCGCACGCAGGTGGCCGTATTTCCCTGGCACCGCAGCGTGCCGGGCCCACATCGGCCGAACTGCCCGGTCATGCACGGCGTGCCCAAACCGGGGATGTCGTCGACGGCGTTGTTGCAGTCGTTGTCGATGCCGTCACACACCTCGGTGGGGTCCGGGAAGACCGTCTGCTGGCAAACGAGAACGCCGCCGTCGACGCAGTTACGAATACCGTTGCGGCAGGGGCCGAAGAGCCCCGTCAACGTGCACGCGCCTCCGCCGTCGGGGTTGCCTTCGTCGACCGACATGTTGCAGTTGTCATCGATGCCGTTGCAGCGCTCGGCGATGGGCGCCAGCGGGTTGCATTGCGTACCAGCGTCGGCTGCGCAGGCGATGGTGCCCGACGCGCAGCGGCCCACGCCTCCGGAGACGGCGCACGTCGTGCCAAGGTTGAAGCCGTTGTCGGTTCCCCCTGAGCAGTTCTCGTCGCGCCCGTCGCACAGCAGCTCAGGCATGTTCGGGGTGCTCTGAGGGAGGATGGGGGCTGGGCAGCTGGTGATGAGCCCGAGGCAGACACCGGCGTCGGTCCACCGGGCGACGCCGCTGTCAATCACCGCATCGCACGCCTGTCGGCCGTTGCGGCAGATGTTCGGGTTGCTCCCAGGACTGCCGTAGGTGCTCGTCGGCGTCGGGTAGAAGTTGCGCGACAGCTTCTGGCCCACCAACGTCGGGTCTTCGTCGATGAGGCCGTCGCAGTCGTTGTCGATGCCGTCACAGACCTCGGTGCCGCCGTCGAAGGTCGACCGACACACCGGCATGCCGCCATCGGCCGGGCACTGCAACATGCCGACGTTGCACACGCCGGGGAGCCCAGGGAGGCACGACATGCCGCCACCCGGGTTGCCGTCGTCGGGGGTGCCGTCGCAGTCGTTGTCGACGCCGTCACAGGTGGACTCGGAGTTGGCTGGGGTGTTGGCCGGCAACACCTGCTGCGCGCAGGTCGCGAGCACGCCGCACACGCTGCACGCCGTGAAGCTGGAGGTGCCTGAGCCCGCCGTCGCGTTGCAGGCGCGCTGGCCTCCGACGCAGATGCCGACGTTCTGCGTGCCGCCGGGACCGTCGTAACAAGCCTGTACAATCTTCGGGGTGTTCGCCGCGCCCTGCTCATCGACGAAGCCGTCGCAGTCGTTGTCGAGGCCGTCACATGTCTCGGTGCCGGCATCGACATTGCGAACGCACTGCAGGCCCGACACACCCAAGCAGCGATTCGTACCGGCGCTGCACACGCCTTGTTCACCCGTGCTGCACGCGTTGCCGGCGCCGGAGATGCCGTTGTCGACGGTGTTGTTGCAGTCGTCGTCGATGCCGTTGCAGGTCTCGGTGGTCGCGGTGACGGGAGCGGTGCAGGTCGTGCCGCCGGGGCACGTGCCGCAGGTCGACCACGTGGTGGTGTTCGGCGACGCCGACACACAGGCCTGCGTACCAAAGCGACAGATACCCGCGTCGACCGTCCCGGGTCCTGGGAAGCAGAGCTGCGTCAATTTCGGGACGCCCGCATCGGGTACGGCGTTGTCGACGAAGCTGTCGCAGTTGTCGTCAATGCCGTTGCACGTTTCGGCAGTCCCCAAAACCACCTGTGGACACGTCAGCGTACCACCCGAGCAGGTCAACGTACTCGCCGCGCAGGGCCCGAACTTCGCTGGAACAGAGCACGCGGCGCCGCCGCCAGGGTTCCCTTCATCGGTCGAGCTGTTGCAGTTGTTGTCTTTGTTGTCGCAGACCTCGGGCGCTGCGCCCGCTGGGAAGCTCTTCGGGGGGTACGCCGGGCAGGCCGGGCCGCGAATCTGGTCGTCGGTGTCGACACAGTCGCCAAAGCCTCGTCGGCAACCGTCGCTGTCGCAGTCGTCTTCTTGGTCGAACGGAGGGCCAGGACACGCCGCGTAGGTCGGCGCGGAGTACAGGGCGACCGCGGCCGCCGCTGCCGTCATCAGAATCGAAACGCGCATTAGAAGAAGGCTCCAACCTCGACACCGAAGAACATGCGCGTGTCTACTACCGCGAGTCCGGCATTGTCGGAGGCCTGAATGCGCGACAGTCGGCCACCGCCGCGCGCGAAGAGAAACGAAATGGGCTTGGCCTCGAGCCAGGCCTCACCGGCGACCGTGAAGCCCGGATTCGCGCTGGGGCCAGCGAAGAGAAAGCGAGGGCCCACCGCCACGTCGAGCGACAACACGTCTTTGAACACCGGCTGACGAACTCGGAGCTGCGCATCGATGCCGCGGTAGACGGTGCTGATCACCGGCAGATCGCAAGCAAAGACCGTGCGCTCTTGGCTGAAGCCTCCTCCGAGACCCACGGAGGGCGCGTACGTGCCATCCGTCAGCCGGTACCGGTACGTGCCGCGCAGCTGCAAGTCATCGTCGGTCATCGAGCAGCTCTGCCCTTCGACGCCGCCCGAGACGCCTGTGGCCGCGGTGAACGAGCGCCGCCAGTGCACTTCGAGCTCGAGGTCCGACCACTTTTTTCCTTCGGTGGCCGCAATAAATTGCAGGGGGTTGATGTGCGCGTACACACCGATGCCGGGGGTACCGCCGTTGCGGAGCTCGGCCAGGGTCTCCGCCGCCTCACCCGAGACCGACAGGCTGCGCATCACGCCTCCGGGGCCCACCGCCACGCCGATGCGCGGCTTGGTGCGGCGCTCGTCGAACATCGATTTCTTCTCGACCGCGGCGAACTCGGTGACGGGCTCCGACACCTCGTCTTCGACTGGCGGAGGCGCCACAGTGGGCTCGTCTTTTGGCGCTTCGGCCACAGGTGCGGCGGTCTTCTTCGACAGCTCGATGAGCTCCTTGGCGACCAGCGGTGCCAGCTCGTCGGCGTTCTTCGCGCTCAGCGGCTTGGCCTGCGTGCGGCCGTTGGGGTCGTAGATGGTGGCGGAAAGCGTGCCGCTCTTGGTGCCGTCGAGCACCACCACGAAGCCGGCCTTCGTGCTGCGCGCCAGCTTCTGAATCGAGGCGGGTTTGTCGACGGTC
>JAEUJT010000083.1 GCA_016793525.1 Archangium sp.
GTCGAGCTGAAAGCACCGGCACGCGGCGATGGTGCCGTAGAGCGTGCGCCGAGACTCGTCGATGCACGCCTCGCGCGTGTCACCCAGCTCTTCAGAGAGCCGCCCACCCGCGAGAAACCGGCGGTACCAGAGCGCGTCGAGCGACTCCAAGTCGAACGTGCCCTTCGCGCGGCGGTGCGTGCGGCGAGGTGACAGTTCGGTCGCCACCTCGAGGCCCTGCGGATACGTGTCGGTGTCGAGACGAAACGCGCGATGCCCTCTGCGCTTCAGCTCGCGTGCCACCCAATCGACGCACGCGTTGTCGTCGCTCCGTGTCACCAGCAGCACCTTCATGACTTTTCCTCCTCGGTCAGCGCGTCGGTGATGGCGCCGGAGATGTTGAACCCCAGGTCGCGCTCGAGCCAGCCCCACTCCCCCGCTGGGTTCACCTCGAGAAGAACGAGCTGCCCCTCGGGCGTCTCGATGAAGTCGAACGCGCCGGATACAAGGCCCAACGCCTTCAGCATCGCGCGGACACGTGTGACCTCATCTCGAGGGAGCGAAGCGGTCGTCCACGTCGTTTGACGTCCCGCACGTGAAACGCGCCAGTCGATTCGGTCACGCGCGTCGATGGCCGCGACGAAAATCTGTTCGCCCACGACGTGCACTCGCAGCTCACGGGCCTTCTCGATGAGCGGCTGGAAAATCTGCGGCGCCACGCGGATCCGCTCGAGCTGGGCGACGTCGCGCGCCGTCACTTCTCGAGTGAAGAAAAATTCGTCTGACGCCTGCATCCCCCACGCGCGGGGAATGAGCAACTTGGTGATGATCCGCCCGTGTTCGCGGCGAAACGCCGCCACCTCGGCGCGCGTGTTGGTGACCAGCGTCTCTGGCACGGTGAAGCCCAGCGCCCGTGCGAGCTGGAGTTGGTGGAGCTTCGACTCCGCTGTGTCTTCGGGCCGCAGGGGGTTGACCCACCGCGCCTCACCGAGGAGCGCCAGCGCGTCATGTACGGTGGTGAACCAAGTGTCGCGTGCGATGGCCAGGTCACGTGGCGGCATCGGCGGCAACGCCGGAGGGACCAGCCTCCGCAGCCACACCGCACGTGCATCGGAGAGCGCCACCCGCTTCGTTCCGCGGAGCGATACCGACGCGCCGCCCACCCCGAGTCGAACCGTGAGCTGCTGCGCGGCGAGGGTGTCGGTGTCGAGCCGATGCGCCTGCCAGCCGCGGTGTTTCAGGTGCAGCGCCACGCGGTCGACGGTGAAGAAGTCGGCCGAGTGGGTGACGAGCAGCGCCAGGGGCGTGCGGCGCTGCCCGCGACGTCGTGTCACCGGTCTTCGGCGTCAGACGGGTACTTCTCGGTGATTCCGACCACCGCGCCACCCGAGCCGCCGGTGCGACCACCACCGCCGTCTTCAGCGTCAGACGGGTACTTTTCGGTCACCGCGCCGCCCGTGCCGCCCGTGCGACCACCGCCGCCGGTGCGACCACCACCGCCGTCTTCAGCGTCAGACGGGTACTTTTCAGTCACCGCGCCGCCCGTACCGCCAGTGCGACCGCCACCGCCGTCTTCGTTGTCCGACGGGTACTTCATGGTGGAGATGGTGCCTCCACCGGTGTTGCCGCCACCGTCTTCAGCGTCAGACGGGTACTTCTCGGTCACCGCGCCGCCCGTGCCGCCCGAGCCCTGGAGGAACTGGTCGAAGAACGGCTTCTTGGTGAGCGGCTTGCCCGTGAAGCTGAACGGACCGCCGACCTTGGTCGTGCCCGCGAGCCCTCCGCTGCGCTCGATAAGAAAGCCCGAAGCCTTGTTCGGATCGATGGTCTTCGTGCCCGGCTTCAGCGATCCGACGGGAATGAGCGCGGTGTACGAGTACTGGTCGCCGCGGCCGGTCTTCAGCGGCACGCGCACGAAGCGCACGCCCACCGGCGCTTGGCCCCAGGTGATGTTCGTCTTGAGCGCGGCGGTGAGCGCCGTCTTCAGCTTGTTTTTGGTCGCGGTGGTGACGGCCTTCGGCTTCGACGAGTCGACGGCGGGCTTGGGCGTGGTGGTTCGGTTGGACGTGACGCGGCTGACCATGGTGGCTCCGAGAGAAGGTGAACGAAACGCCGCGCACCGTACGCAGCCCAACGCGCTGGCGTCCACCTCGTTTGAGGCCGTGACCAAGTCGTTGCGCGACACATGGGCCGCAATTTCAAGGTGATGCCGTGGCAGGCCATTTGAAGAGCCGCCGGGGTCATGAAAACTCCAATGTGGGCGGCGGCGATGGTGGCGATGGCGTGCGGCGGTGTCTCGGTGAGCCCCGAGGTCTCACTGCCGGCGTCGACAGCGGTGATGTTGCCCTTCGTGCGCGGCCCGGTGTTCGCGGTCGCGCCGAGCTCGAGCGGCGAGGTGGTGCTCGCGCATGCCGGCACGTCGGGCGTACACGTCTCTCGGTGCGCGGAGTCGTGTGACGACGAGAACGCGTGGCGCCACGTGCGCGTGTCGAGCGATTCGCCGGTGCAGTCGATTTCGGTCGCGACGTCGAACAGCGTCACCGTGGTCGCGTGGATCGACGGCGCCGGAGTCGAGACCGCCTGGTGCCGAGGGCTGTGCGGCGCGTCGACCTCATGGCGCAGTGGTCCGTGGTCCACCGAGGAGGCCCAGGTCATCGCGACGGCGGTGAGCTCCGACGGCGGTTTTCGTATGTTGATCAGCGGCGCGCGCGGCACGAGCTACATCGAGTGCAGCGCCGACAACCTGTGCGAGTCGCTCTGGCTCGGGCCTTTTCGGTCGGCCTCGGTGACGCTGCACAGCGAAGGGACTGCGTCGTCGGCCACCCTCATCGTCGACGGAACGCTCTACACTCTGGAGTGCGCGAGTGGCTGTACCACCGATGTGGCGTGGGCCGAGGTGCTGCTGTGGCCCGTGACGTCTCCGCGGGTGAGCGCTGTCTCCAGCGGTGCGGCGCGGCACGTGGTGTTTCTCGACGCGGCCCGGCGGCTGACGGTCGGGAGCTGCGACTCGAACTGCGGGAGCCCGCTCTCGTGGGTGGCCATTCCCCTCTCGAGCGACAGCACCCTCGCAGCGACGCTCGAGGTCTCCGACGGGAAGCTCGAGGTGTGGCAACAAGGCGCGACGCGTCGCCATCACTGGCAGTGCACGCAACGCCGGTGTCGCAGCCTCGAGTCGGTTGAATCGGTCGAGGGTGAGGCGTTCGACTCGGTGGCCTCCGTCACGGAGCGGAGCGGTCGACGTGCGCTGCTCTACGGCGCGACGTCGCAGCGCGCGTGGGCACTGCACTACGACGTGCGGTGACTGCGATGCGCGCCGAGCTCAGGTGATGAGCCCGCCGTGAAACCAGTACCGCGCGAGCATCGACGCAGAGCCACCGAAGCCGATCGCGAACGCCGCGCAGTGGTCCCAGCGATGCAAATCGAATCGCCCGACGCCGGGAGGAGTCGCGAACGGGCTCTGAAACGCGCTCCCCGTGAGGAAGCGAGCTGGAAGAAAGTTCCGTCGACGGAGCCAGGCGACGAGGTGGAGCCAGCAGCGCGAGGGAACCGGTCACCCCGACGAACGCAGCGTTCGAACGTCTCCGACGCGGAGGGTGATGCGTTGTGCGTCGAAGTACTCCGCGAGGGGAATGACGAACTTTCGGCTCTGACCCACCAGGGTTTTGAACTGCGCCGTGGTGATGTGGCCGTTCGCGCGAAGAAACTCGACGAGCTTCACCTGCAGCGCCGCCACCGCTCGCGCGTCGAACCACAGCCCGGTGATGCCGATGACCGTGCTCGCGCGTTCGAGGCGCTGCATGGCCTCGCGTGCCACCCTGTCTCGTAACCCGACGCGCGACGCGAGCAGCTCCAGGTCGGGCGGGGCGAGGCCGGCGCGCTCGAGGTGACGAAGCAGATCGAGCACTTCGGGTGGCTCCTTCACTTCGCCGCGCCCGTCAATGCGGAGGTGCTGATCCACCGCCACCACACCGCCCACCGCGACGGAGCGAGCCGCCACCACGTCGAGCAGCTCCGCATCGACCCCGAGCGACTCCAGCAGGGCGGCGCGCGGGAGTGCCCCTGCCGCCGTCACGGCTTGCACCAGATGGTGCTGGAGGTGCTCCACCACCGATTCGTGCACGACGCGGTGACCCACGCGAACGATGTGCCGCAGCCCGGCCTCGACCAGCGCCTCCGCGATTCCCGCTCGGACCGCTGCCTGCGCCACCGTCAACCCCGCGCGCCCGGCGTCGTGCACCAAGACGTCGAGCCGCTCCTCCAGCTTCGGTGACGCCAACGCGCGGAGCGCCGCGAGGCCATCGGTTCTCCTCCGCGGAGGCGCGAGGGAGAGCACACGGCCCCCACCCACGGTGGAGACGCTCGCCCCGCGCGCGCTGCGCAGAATGAAGCGCTGGCCGGGCAGCACGCCGATGGGCTCGTCGAGCCGCAGCTGACCGAACCCCGTCGCGCCCGGAGCGAGCGGCGCGTCTCCCACCGTTCGCAGCGCCGCGCCGAGGTGCGCCGTGCCCACCGTCACCATGTGCCGACTCCGCCGAGGCAAGGGCCCGCGCGCTGACGCGAGGAGCGTGACCTCGACGTCGAGCCGGTCGGTGGCGAAGAGCTCGTCTGGTCGCGCCAGCACCGCCCCGCGAGGCACGTCGTTCGCGTTGAGGCCCACCACATTCACCGCCGCGCGCTCTCCGGCGCCGATGGACTCCATCTCCGCGCCGTGTCGCTGGAGACCGCGGATGCGCAGTGGCGCACCTCCGCTCGGCAGCAGCGTCACCGCCAGGTCTCGCCTCAGCGTCCCCGACAGCACGGTGCCCGTCACCACGCAGCCGAACCCCTTCACCGCGAAGGCCCGGTCGATGGGCATACACAGCGGGCCACGCGCGTCGCGCGACTGGAGCGCCTCCACCACCTGCGCGAGCCGCTGCTTCAACGCCTCGAGCCCCTCGCCCGTCTTCGCGCTCACCAGCACCGGGGGCTGGCCGTGGAAGCAGGTGCCGCGCGTCGCGTCCTTGAGCTCCGCCTCGAGTCGTGGCCGCCAGGCTGCGCGCAGCGGCATGTCGACCTTGGTGATGACGACGAGGCCCGCGCGCACGCCGAGCAACGTACAGATGTCGAGGTGCTCGCGCGTCTGCGGCATCACGCCCTCATCGGCGGCCACCACCAGCAGCGCGACGTCGATGCCTCCAGCGCCAGCGGCCATCGCCTTCACGAAGCGCTCGTGGCCGGGCACGTCGACCACGCCGACGGTGACACCACCCGGGAGCGCGAGGTGCGCGAAGCCGAGCTCCAGCGTCATGCC
>JAEUJT010000097.1 GCA_016793525.1 Archangium sp.
CGATCTCCAGGTGCACCGGAGAACCGGCGAGTGGTACCGCGCGCAGCTGGAGCCCCACTTCCAACAGCTCGGGCTCGGGTACTGGAGCAAGCGAGACGCGGGGCTCGTCTTCTACGAGCTCGAGACACCGGCGGCGTGACGTGCGCCGCGGCCTGTACCTCGCCGTCGTGTCGCTGGGCGTCGGGTGCACCAAGCCCTCCCCTTCACCTCCGAGCCCGTTGCGAGTCGCCGCCGCGGCCGATCTCACCCGGGTGTTCTCCGCGCTCGGGCCGCGCTTCACCGCCGAGCACGGGTACCCCCTCACCTTCACCTTCGCGGCCACTGGGGTGTTGGCGAAGCAGCTCGAGCAGGGCGCGCCCTACGGGGTCTTCGCGGCCGCCGACACTGCAGCCGTCGACGCGGCCATCGCCTCTGGAGCGTGCCGCGCTCCCACCCGCCACCTCTTCGCCCGAGGGCGTCTCGCGGTGGTGACGGCGGCGAACGTCGAACCGCCACGCTCGCTCGCTGAGCTGTCGAACGCCCGCTTCACCCGCATCGCCATCGCCAACCCGGCCCATGCGCCGTACGGCCGCGCCGCGATGGCCGCCCTCACTGCCGCGGGAATTGCCGACGGCGTGCGCGCGAAGCTCGTCTACGCCGACAACGTGGCCCACGCGCTGACGCTGGTGGCGACGGGCAACGCCGAAGCGGGGCTCATCTCTCGAGCGCTCCTCACCACAGATGCCGGGACGCCAGTCGACAGCGCGCTCCACACGCCGATCGATCAAGCCCTGGTGGCCTGCGCCGCGCACCCGGGCGCCGAGGCGTTCATCGACTTCGTGCTGGGCCACGCCGACGCCTTCGCGGCCCACGGCTTCGAGCAGCCCGCGGAGCCCCAGCGGTGACACACCCGCTCGTGCTGTCGTTCTCGGTGGCGGCGCTCGCCACGTTCCTGGCAACCACCCTCGCGCTGGCGTTGGGGCTCCTCACCGCGCACCGGCGCGTCGTCTGGCTCGACGCGATTCTCACCGCGCCGCTGGTGCTTCCTCCAACGGTGCTCGGCTACGCGTTGCTGGTGACGCTCGGCCGAGGGAGCGCGCTGGGCCAGGCGTTCGAGCGATTCTCCGGGAGGCCGCTGGCGTTCTCCTTCGCCGGCATCGTCACCGCGGCGGTGCTGACCTCACTCCCGCTGGTGCTGCAGTCGGTGCGGGCGGCGATCGAAGGCGTCGACGTCACCCTCCTCCAGGCGGCGAAGACGTTGGGCGCGTCGCCGTGGCAGGTCACCGTGGGCATCACCCTCCCCCTCGCCTCGCGGGGCATCGCGGCGGGGGTGGTGCTCGGCTTCGCCCGCGCGCTGGGCGACTTCGGGGTGACGCTGATGTTCGGCGGGAGCCTCCCGGGTGAGACGCGCACCGCGGCGCTGGAGATCTACGACGCGTTCCTCAGCGGTGACGAGGCCACGGCGCAGCGCCTCTCCTTCACGCTGGCCGCCGTGGGCATCGCGTTGGTGGCGGGCACGCTCATGCTGGCGAGGCGGCCGCACCGTGACTGACGCGCTCTCGGTCGACGTGGCGTACCGCTTCGCCACCGGCTTTACCGTACACGTCGCCCGCTCGTTTCCTCCCGGGCTGACGGTGCTCAAGGGCCCGTCTGGCGCGGGGAAGACCACCGCGCTGCACCTCATCGCCGGGCTGCTGAAGGCCCAGCGCGGGCACGTACGACTCGGCGCGGAGACGTGGCTCGACACGGAGACCTCGACCTACGTCGCTCCGGAGCGGCGCGGGGCTGGGCTGGTGTTCCAATCGGGCGCGCTTTTCCCCCACCTCACGGCGTTGGAGAACGTGGGCTTCGCGCTCCCATCGTCGCGGCGGCCGCAGGCGATGCAGTGGCTCGAGCGGCTGCGCGTCGGGCACGTCGCGCACCGCAAGCCGGCGTCCTTCAGCGGAGGAGAAGCGCAGCGGGTGGCGATCGCCCGGGTGCTGGTGCGCTCCCCGCGGGTGCTGCTGCTCGACGAGCCCTTCGCCGCGCTCGACGATGCGCTGCGCGACGAGCTGTTCGCCGATCTCTCGGCGCTCCTCGCGGCGAACCCGGTGCCGTGTGTGTTGGTGACCCACGACACGCTGCGAACGAGCGCCCCGGTATGCACCATGCGCAACGGAACACTGGCGGCCGAGACGACGGGGTAGCGGCGCGCCGGAGGCCACCCATGTCAGCCGAATTTCGAGCCGGGGGATCGGCTACGGTGCGCGCCCATGAAGCCCTTGGTCATCGATGGAAATGGCCTCACGCTCGAGCACCTGCACGACGTGGCCTTTCGCAACCGCGCGGTGGAGCTCTCCGCCGACGCCCGCACCCGAGTCACTCGCGCCCGCGCCCTGGTCGATGAGCGCGCCGCCGGCGACGAGCCGGTCTACGGCGTGAACACCGGCTTCGGCACGCTGGCCGAGGTGCGCATCGAGAAGAACGACCTGCGCCAGCTGCAGCGAAACCTGATCCTCTCCCACGCGGCCGGGGTCGGCTCGCCGCTCTCCATTCCCGAGGCGCGCGCGCTGCTGCTGCTGCGCTGCAACGTGCTGGCGAAGGGCTTCTCGGGCATTCGGCTCTCCACGCTCGAGCTGGGCATGGAGCTGCTCAACCGCGGCGTCACGCCGGTGGTGCCCGATCGCGGCAGCGTCGGCGCCTCGGGCGATCTCGCGCCGCTCGCCCACCTGGCGCTGGTGATCATCGGAGAAGGTGAGGCGTTCGTCGACGGGCAGCGGCTCCCCGCGCGCGCGGCGCTGAGCAAGGTTGGGCTCGAGCCGGTGGTGCTCGAGGCGAAAGAGGGCCTCACGCTGGTCAACGGCACCCAGGCCATGGGCGCGGTGGGCGTGCCGGCGCTGCTGCAGGCCGAGGCGCTGGCCGAGCTGTTCGATCTCGCCGGAGCGATGACGGTCGAGGGCCTCCTGGGCTCACACAAGCCGTTCCTCGCCGCGGTGGCCGACGTGCGGCCGCACCCGGGCCATGTCGCGGTGGCCAACAACCTGCGCGCGCTCCTGGCCGGCAGCGCGCTGGTCGACACCCACGCCAACTGCGCCAAGGTGCAAGACCCCTACTCGCTGCGCTGCATGCCGCAGGTGCACGGCTCGGCGCGCGAGGCGCTCTCGATGTGCCGCCGCATCTTCGAGGTCGAGGTCAACGCCGGTACCGACAACCCGCTCGTCTTCGCGGAGACGCGGGAGATCATCTCCGCCGGCAACTTTCACGGGCAGCCGCTGTCGCTCGCGCTCGACGTGCTGGCGATCGGCGTCACCCAGCTCATGGCGATCAGCGAGCGGCGCGTGGAGCAGATGGTGAACCCCTCGCTCTCCGGGCTCCCGCCGTTCCTCGCCAAGAACCCGGGCCTCAACTCGGGCTTCATGATCGCCCAGGTCACCGCCGCCGCGCTCGTGGCGGAGTCGCGCATCTTGAGCCACCCCGCGTCGGTCGACTCCATCCCCTCCTCGGCCGGCCGCGAAGATCACGTGTCGATGGGTATGACCGCGGCGCTCAAGGCGCGCTCGGTGGTCGACCACGCCAAACACGTGCTGGCCATCGAGCTGCTCGTCGCCAGCCAGGCGCTCGACTTCCGTGCGCCCGTCCGTCCTGGCAGGGGGCCGCTCGCCGCACACACACTCATTCGCAGCCGGGTGCCGACGATGGAGGTCGATCGAGAGCTGCACCGAGACATCGGGGCCGTTGTGGCCCTGCTCGACTCGGGAGAACTGCTGCACGCCGTACGCCGCGCATGCTACGAGCCACACGCATGAGTGGGAACGAACCTCCTCGAACCCTATCGACCGCAATTCCGGCGATTCCACTCCCGACCCAGCCCCCCCCACCGGCGACGGCGAGTGAAGACGAGGCCCGCGCACGGGTCACCGCGCTCGACCGCGAAGCCCGGGCGCTGGGCAACTCCCCCTCGGCCGCGCTGATCTTCCACGAGATCGGCCTGCTCTGGGAGTCGCCGCTCAAGCAGCCGCGCAACGCCGCCATGGCGTACCAGAGCGCGTTCAAGCTTGCGCCCCGCTTCCTCGCCAACATCCGCGCTGCGCGCCGGCTCTTCGCCGAGGTCGGCAACTGGATGATGGTGGTCACGCTGATCGACGCCGAGTACCAGGCCACCGAGGCCCGGCGCGGCAAGGCGGCGCTGCTCCTCGAGAAGGGGCTCATTCTCGAGACCCGCTTGTCGAAAGAGGCCGAAGGCCTGGCGGCGATGAACCAGTGCCTGGCGCTCGAGCCCGACGACGTGACGCTGCTGGTGCAGCTCGAGCACGTGTTCAGCGAGAAGGGCGACTACACCTCGCTGGTGAAGGTGTATCGGCTGCTGGCGACCGCTGTGGCCGAAGATGGCGCGCGCGCGCATTTCCTCACCACCGCGGGGCTGCTGCTCGAAGATCGGCTCAAAGACCCGATCGGGGCGGCGGTGCTGATCCGCGAGGCGTTCGGCATCGACCGGAGAGATCCCCAGCTGCTCGCGGCCATGAAGCGGGTGGCCCAGCGAGAAGGCACCGTCGACGAAGAGCTGGCGGCGCTCGCGGCCGAGGCCGAAGGGCAAGGGGCGCTTGCGGGCCCGACGTTCCTCCTCATCGCCAAGGCCTACGAACGCCTGAGCCGGCCCGAAGACGCGCTGGCGGCGCTGCTCGCGGCGCGGCGGGTCAGCCCTGGAGACCCGCTCGTCTTGGCCGAGCTCGCGCGCATCTACGAAGGCCAGGGCCGCTTCGACGAGCTGTCTGACGTGCTGTTGGCGTGGGTGAAAAACGTCACCGACGAAAATGAGTTCGTCTCCATCAACCTCCGCCTCGCGGCGCTCTACGAAGAGCAGCTCAACCGCGACGCCGAGGCGATCGCGCGGTACCAAGCGATTCTCGAGCGGGTGCCCGGCCATGGGCCGGCGCTGATCGGGCTGGGCAAGCGCTACTTTCGCGGCCAGAACTGGCAGGGGCTGCTCGAGACCTACGAGGCCGAGGCCGCCGCGGCCGATGACGCGCGCACCAAAGCGGGCCGCATCTACAAGGCGGCGGAGACGCTCGAAGAACGCCTCGGGCGGGTCGACGAGGCCATCGTTCGACTCAACCAGTGCCTGCAGGTCTCGCCCGGTTACCTCCCGGCGCAGAAGGCCCTCACCCGGCTCTACGAGAAGCTCGGCCGCTGGAGCGAGCTGGTCGCGATGTACGAGAGCGACTTGATGCAGACGAGCGACCGCGAGCAGCAGGTCACCACGCTCAACAAGATCGCCGCGCTCTACGAAGATCGGCTCAACGACGTGCCCCGGGCCATCGACTCCCTCAAGCGCGTGTCTGATCTCTCGCCCGATCACCTCCCCACCTTGCGCAACCTGGGGCGCCTCTTCGAGCGCGCGGGCTTGTGGCAAGACCTGCTCGCGCTCAACCAGCAAGAATCGCGGCTCGCCAACGACACCAAGCAGGTCGTCTCGCTCGCGCACCGCAGCGCCGAGATCCTCGAGGAGCACCTGAGAGATCGCCCCGCGGCCATCACCGCCTGGGAGCGGGTGCTGCAGCTGTCGCCCAACTACCTCCCCGCCCTGCGCGCGCTCGGCCGGCTGTACGACCAAGACGGCCGCTGGGAGGCGCTGGCCAACATGTACCGGGCCGAGGCTGAAATCTCCGCGTCGACCGAGCAGGCCGCGGCGCTGATCCAGCGCATCGGCGAGCTGGCGGAGCACAAGCCCAAGAATGAGAACACCGCCATCGC
>JAEUJT010000121.1 GCA_016793525.1 Archangium sp.
CCGTGACCGATGAGCAGCGCCGGCCCCTGCCCGGAGCGACCGTCGAGTGGGACGAAGACGCGCTCAACAGCGAGACGGCGATGCGCGTCCTGGTCGAAGCCACCCAAGGCAACATCGGGGAGCTCGCGCGCTGGACCTTGTCGCCCAAGTCGGTCGTGACCGATCTCGACGGGCGGTACACGCTGCGAGGCCGACGGGGCTCGAATCGCTCGGTGACCACGTCGGCACACGACTACGAACCTCAGACGCGCACCGTGCCGCGGGCCGAGCGCGCCGACTTCACCTTGCGCCGCCGAGCTGGTGGCCACGCACGCGGCCGGGTCGTCGATGAAGCGGGCCACCCGCTGACCCGGTTTTCGATCGACGGCAGCGTCTTCACGCCTGATGACGGACGGTTCGAGCTCGAGCACGCCGGTGGCAGCGCGCAGCTTTCACTCACATCGCCTGGCTTCACCACGCGCAGGGTGAAGGCCGTCTTCGACCGCCCAGAGCAGAACCTGGGCGACCTGGTGATGACGCGAGGCCACCCGCTCCAGGTCGTGGTCACGGCGGAGAGCCACCCAGTCGACGGAGTGAAGGTCACCGCGAGTCAGCCAGAGCAGTCGCTCTCGTGCCTCACCGCCGCCGATGGGCGCTGCGTCATCGACGCGCTCGGCGAGGCGCAGGTGAAGGTCCGTGCGGAGAAGGCAGGGTACCTGCCGGCGGCGACCGTGGTCGAGGCGAGCGCGCTGGGCCAACCGGTGCCACTGTCGCTGACCGTCGCCACGGGCCAGCTCCACGGGCAGGTCTTCGTTCGCCCGGGTCAGCCTGCACGCGGGCGCACGGTCAGCCTCGTCGGAGCGGCGCAGCGCGAGTTGCTGACCGATGCCGATGGCCGTTTCTCAGCAGACGGCCTGGCCGGGGGCTTCGGCTGCGTCTCGCTCAGAGACAGGCGGGAGTTTCCCACCTGGGCGGCGCCGGTCGACATCAGCGCGACGCCGAGCCCCGTTCACCTTGGGCCTGTTTCGGGGGGCGCCACGCTCACGGGGACGCGGCTGTTGCCTGGCTTGCTCATTCTCGTTCAGGCGAGCAGCGCGGTTTCGAGCGTGTCTGACGTGGTCCCCGCGGACGTCTGCCTCGCGACGAAGGGACTCGTGGTGGCGACGTTTTTCACTGGGAGCTTCCGTGTCGAAGGGTTGCCCCCGGGTCGGTGGTCGACCTTCCTCATCTCTGGCGACACGTTCAGGAGCACCACGTCGCCGCCCCCGGTGGTGATCGATCTTCTCGCCAACGAAACGAAGACGCTGCCGTGAGCGCCTCCATCGTCGAGACGGCAGCAGATCACCCCGAGCACCGGCGCATCTTCGTAGACACGTTCTCCGACGAGCCGTCGTTCCGGTTCATGTTGCCGAACGACGACACCCGAAAAAAGCACGTCGCCTGGCTGGTGCAGCTCAAGCTCAAGCTCTTCGGCGGCGCCTATGTCTCACTCTCGACGCCGGGGGTTCCGCGCGGGTTCGCGTGGTGGCTCCCCCCGGGGAAGAAGCCGCAGCACGGAGTCGCAGCGCAGCTCGCGGGCGGCTACTGGCAGGCGCCGTTTCGGTTGGGCGTACGAAGCTTCGACCGGCTGCTCCGCTTCGGCAGCCAAGAAAGCCGCCTCCTCCGCCCGTACGTCGAGACGCCGCATTGGATTTTGGACGTCATCGCCACCGACCCGAGCCACCAGCGCTCCGGCTTGGGTGGCGCCCTGATGCAGCCGGTGTTCGAGCGCTCGGAGCGCGACGGAACTCCCTGCTTCGTGCTCACCCACAACGCGCGCAACGTGGGGTTCTACGAGAAGTACGGGTTTCGGCGCGTGCTCGAGGAGCCAGTCATGGGGCCAGGTTCTCCGGTGGCGTTCGGCCTGGTCCGCGCTCCGAGCGGCGCGAGACTGAGGTAGAGACGAAGGCATGTCGGAGCACGCGCCACCGCCAGCTGGGACCGTCGAGCGCTGGGCGTGGGACTTCGTCACCTCGACGCGGTTGGCCGACAAGTTGTCGCCGCCTCCGCCGCCGAGCGAGTGGAGCCACCCGACACACGAGCTTCGGCTGACGGCTCCGGGGCGCCCGGCCGAGCTGGTGGCGCGAGCGCACAAAAAGAAGACGCCCAAGGTGCACCTGCAGGCCCGGCGCGCCGAGGTGCTGCACACGTTTCTGCACCACGAGCTGCAAGCGGCCGAGCTGATGGCCTGGGCGATTCTCGCGTTTCCCTCGACGCCGCCGTCTTTCCGACGTGGGCTGCTCTCGCTCTGCCGCGATGAGATTCGCCACCTGCAGATGTACCGAGACCACCTCGTGACGCTCGGTCACCCCTTCGGCTCGTTTCCCATCAACGACTGGTTCTGGCGGAGGGTGCCGAACGACAACGCGACGCCCGCACATTTCGTGGCGCGGCTGGGCATCGCCTTCGAGGGCGCGAACCTCGACCACGGCGCCCGGTACACGGCGGCGTTCGCTGCGGCCGGCGACGCGCGGGCCGCTGAGATCCAAGCGCAGATCGTCGAAGAAGAAGTGCCGCACACCGCGTTTGGGCTGCACTGGTTCGAGGCCTTCACTGGCACGGTGGCCTTCGACACCTGGCGCACGTACCTCCCGGCGCCCATCAGCCCGGTGATGGCGCGCGGCACGCCGTTCAACGTCGAGGCGCGTCGCAAGGCGGGCTACTCCGACGACTTCATGGCGTCGCTCGTCGGCTGGAGCTCTGGGCCGGAGGGCAAACTCTGAGCCGCGAACCCGTCGCGTGGGTCTTCAACCTCGACGCCGAAGACGAGCTGACCCGCGGAGGCCCGCACACCCCGACGAAGGTGATGCGCGAGCGCATCGAAGGGCTGTTGCCACAGCTTGCTCCGCTGCTGCGCGAGGGCGACGAGGTGCTCTGGCCTGGCGACGTACGTCCACGCCGAGCGACGTGGGGCCGTACGTGGTGTCCGACACCGTGGGCGATTGGCCAACTCGAGCGAGCTGGAATGCGTGCACCCCCGGCTCCACCCACCGCGGTGCTGCGGCAGGTGAACCACCGGCGGTTTGCGCACGAGCTCGGCCAGGCGCTCCCGGGCGCGTGCTTCGTGGAGACGCTGCGTGAGGTCCGCGAGTGCCTCTCCGATTCGACCGCGCTCGAGCACGTCTCCGTCGAGCGGAATTGGTTGGCGAAGCGCCCCCTTGGCTACGCGGGCCGCGGGCGGCGGAAAATCGCGCCCGGTGCGCCGCGCGCGGTCGATGTGGCGTGGCTCGAAGCGGCGCTCCGAGACGGCGATGGCCTGCAGCTGGAGCCGCTGGTGGCTCGTGAGCTCGACTGCGCGGTGCACGGGTGGCTGGGCGCCGATGGGCGGCTGGTGTTGGGAGAACCGACGCTGCAGCGCATCGACGCCTCGGGCATGTGGCAGTCGACCGAGCGCGCCGCGGCGAACGTGCTCACTGTGGAGGAACAGGCTCAGCTCGAACTCGAGGCGAGAGCGACAGCCGACGCCTTGAGTGCAGCGGGTTATTTCGGCCCCTTCGGGCTCGACGCGTTTCGCTGGCGAGCGCCCGACGGTGCGCTGCACTTTCAGCCGCGGTGTGAGCTCAACGCGCGGTACTCCATGGGGTGGGCCACTGGCATGGGCGACTTTTCCCCGCCCGCTGGCGCCTGGTGACGCGCGCTTGCACCCTGACCCCGCGGCTGGTGGATTCACCCTTCTCCGTCTCGACCGAGGTTCGCGATGCCCCGTATTGCCGGCCAGCGCAGCGCACAGACTGTCTCCGCCTCGCAGGCCACACCGCGAGCGACCTCGACACCGTCGACCCAGAAGCGCGCGCCGGTCGGCTGGTCGGCGCCCGGGAGCGCGGGGCCACAAGCGCCACCAGCAGCAGCCGCGGCGGCATCGCACCTCCGGTTGGGGAAGCTCACCGGCAACGGCACCGACACTGGCACGTACCGCTTCGAGCGCGGCACCGTCACCCTCTCCCGAGGCAAGGTCACCAGCTACCGACTGCGCGACACCTTCGAGAAGACCGACGTCTCCGTCCCCACGGCCGTGGTGGACCGCGCGGTGAAAGAGGGCCTGGGTGCCTTCAAGGGCCTGATGGAGTCACCCAGCGGTCGCAAGGCCTACGTCTTTGAACGCGGCGGCATCACCGGCTGAGCCTGGCCATTCGGAGGGTCTCTCCTTGCCTCTCGCCATTCCCGCCACACAGTGCGTCCCATGAGCGACCTCGCGTTGCACGCGTTGGCTCCACCGTGGAATCTGCCGGGCACGCGCGATGAGACGCTGCTCCACTACCTCCGCGACGAGGCGTGGGACGACGCGGTGACGCTGCTGCGCGACGTGGTGCGCGACGACGCCAAGCCCACCTGGCTCGTGTTGTTGGCGTACGCGCGGTTCCGCGACGCAAACGACGTGATGTTCGAGCAACGCCTCGCGGCCTCGCAAGAAGCGCACGCGCTGCTGCAGAAGGCCATGGCCGACGGTGCGCCCTTCGAGGCGGTGGCGCCGCTGCTCCATGAGGTCGAGACGGTGCTCGACGAAGAGACCCGCGCCGAGGTGGCCGCGCTGGCGGTGCTCCCGGCCGATGGCTCCGTGCCCGAGACGGTCGAGACCGAAGCCCTGGCCGACGCGGCGTTTCGGCTCTGCAGCTCGGCGCCGGCGCGCGCGGCCCAGCTCTTCGAGGTGCTCGCTCGGCGGCTCGAGACGACACATGCCGGCGCCGCGCGGGTGATGCGCCTGCACGCCGGAGTGTGCTGGGCCGACTCGGGCGATTGGACCCGAGCCAAGCCGCTCCTCGACGACGCGTTGACCGTGCCGTGGAAAGACGCGCCGTTCCGCGACGAGCGGGCGCTGGGTGAGCTGGCGGTGACACACCTGCTCCGCCACGCGACGGGCGATGACTTCGAGGCCACCTGGCAGGTGGCCGATGCGCAGGGCCGACTGAGCGGGCTCACCTTCCCCTCGGTGCGGCCGAACCAAGAGGCGCTGCTGCGACGCGCCATCGAGCTGCGCGACTGGCCGAAGGCGCGCTTCGTGGCCACCCGCATCGAAGAGACTCGCGAGCAGATCCCCGAAGCGCTGGCCGTGCTCATGGCGCACGTGCGACAACAGCGGGCATGAGCCGCGCCCTCCTCGTCTGCAGCTGCTGCGTCATCGCGGCCTGCAAGACGACGAGCCCACCGCAGAGCACGTCACGCGTCGTCGGCCCTCGCGAGCGCCCGGTGCGGCTCGTCGTCCCGCCGACGGCGAGCGGCACCAAGCTCCCGCTGCTGGTGCTGCTGCACGGCTACGGCTCGAATTCGGAGCAGATCAACCAGGCCTGGCACGCCACGGCGACCGCGCTGGCCAAGGGCTTCGTGCTCGCGCTCCCCGAGGGCACACCCGATTCCCAAGGCCGGAAATTCTGGAACGCCACGCCCGCCTGCTGCGACCGGGAGAACCGCGGCATCGACGACGTCGCGTATTTGAGCGCGGTGCTCGACGCGATAGAGGCCGAGGTGCCCATCGACACCTCGCGCGTGTATTTCGCGGGGCACTCCAACGGCAGCTTCATGAGCTTCCGCATGGGGTGTGAGCGCGCGACGCGGGTCACCGCCATCGCCGGCCTCGCGGGCGCCGACTTTCCCAGCGCCGAGACGTGCGTGCCGTCGCGGCCCGTGTCGGTGCTCCACGCGCACGGCACGCGCGACGACGTCATTCGGTACGAGGGCGCCCCCACGGCGTACCCATCGGCTCGCGAGGCGGCGCTCCGGTGGGCGGGCCGCGGAGGGTGTGACGTGGCGCAGCCGACCGCAGGCGCGGCGATGGACCTCGACCGCTCCGTGCCTGGTGCGGAGACACGCGTCGAGCGCTGGGCCACCGGCTGCTCGGCAGGCGTCGACGTCGAGCTGTGGACGCTCGAGGGGAGCTCGCACGGCCCTCCGTTCAACGACGACTGGATGCCGAAGGTAAGCGACTGGCTCCTGCGTCACCGCCGGCCACGCCCTTGAGCGCGGGCCGCGGGGCGTGCTGAATCGCGAGGTCGGTGCCTCGACTCCTCCTCACCTGCGCGGCGATGCTCGCGGCCTGCGCGGCTGAAGAGCCGGTGCCGCTGGGCACATTTCACCTCGTCGGCCCGGCCGAGCGGCCTGCCCAGCTCTTCGTTCCCACCCTCGACGATTCGGCCGCGGCGCTCCCGCTCGTCGTCGTGCTCCACGGCTATTCATCGAACGCCGAGGCGCTCGCGTCGGGCTGGGGCCTCTTCGCCGTGGCGCAGTAGCGGGGCTTCGTGGTGGTGTTGCCCGACGGGCTGGTCGACTCCCTCGGGTACCGCTTCTGGAACGCGACTCCCGCCTGCTGCAACCTGGAGAACCAAGCCGTCGACGACGTGGCGTACCTCACCTCGGTGCTCGACGCCGTCGAGGCCGAGGTGCGCATCGACCCGGCGCGCGTGTACTTCACGGGTCACTCCAACGGAGGTTTCATGAGCTTTCGCATGGCG